>NZ_CEXPNT010000015.1:0-44596 GCF_982709265.1 Candidatus Marivariicella framensis
ATGGCGGTTAAATATTTCATGTCAACTGATCGGTTCATTTAATCAAGCCTTGCCCGTTTGCTGCGTGACTAATATCACAAGAATTGCTCGGACTTAAACTCAAGAGATTGTTCCTGTGATCTACATTTATTATATTGTATAAAAAAGAAATACTTGAAAGTATCTATAAAATTAAAATCTATATTCAATTGTAATATAGAAAGAGCATTTAAGGCACCTATATTGGGAGACGCTACTAAGTTTTTAAACGGTTACCTATTTCAACCACCAATCATTGGATTTGATGATGTTGAAAATTGGGGTAACATAAATGGTAAAAGAGTCCCTGTTATTAAAGGAAATAGTATAGTTAAGTCGCACAGAATTTTTACAGATAAAATAATAGAAAGGAATGAAAACAAAAATTGGAAGTGGGAATTAAGTAACTTCACTTCAATTTATTTATTTTTTGCATATAAAGCAGTTGGAGAATGGGAAGTGAATGAAATACTTTCAGATAAAATTTCCGTAGTTTATAAGTATTCCTATTATTCAAAAAATATTTTGTGTCATCCTATAAATTGGCTATTTGTGAAGATTCAACTAAAAGGTATGATGCGAAAAGCGATTAAAGGGATTAAAAAACAAGCAGAATCAAATAAAGTATTTTAAATGCATTTATCATTTTGGACTTGAGAGTGCTTATAAATAATTGAATAAAGGAGTGCTTTTTTTCATAGAATAAAATAAATTATTAACCCACCGAAAATAAACCCCTCCATAAAACAAACCCAAAGTAGTCCATAATCTGAAACCCCAAATTCTTTTTGAAACCATTTAATTAATTCTTTATGTTGATTGATCATTGCTAAATTATTTTTTTAATCTTCTAAAAAGGTGTCTAGTTAAAAAAAACTCTATTAGGGTCTTTATGTCCTGATGATCCTACTGCAGAGGAAATAGCAAATAAAGTCCATCCTAATTCATACATTTTATTTAATTTAGATTTAACTATAGTATCATTTGTTGAAATATTATTAAATCTTATTTCTGCAACCTTATAAAGATTTAATAGTTTTGTTTCCTTAAATATATAGGCTACAATATCATTTATTTTTGAATTACTTTTTAATTTTTTCACCATTTTTTTCTTATTGTTGATCCAGCAACACATTCTATATTTTCAGTAATTGCAATAATTCTAAATCTTTCGATTCCTCCGGTCACAATAGATTCAAAGACTATTATGAAATCAAATTCGTATGTTTGAGCAGATATACATGAAATGGATAAGAAGTTAAAAATGAAAATTAGGCCTGCAAAACAAGAGGACATTAATGTATTATTAAAATTTGAGCAAGAATTGATCAAGTTTGAGAGACCTTTTGATCCAACATTAAAAAAAGGTGTAATTAGTTATTATGATATTTCAAAAAGAATTGAAGATGAAAACTCTTATGTTTTATTAGTAGAAAGTGATAATGAGATAGTGGGTTCTGGATTTGCTGATATAGTTAAATCAAAACCGTTTTTAAAACATGACTATTTCATTAGTCTTGGTTTTTTTTATGTTAAAGAAAACTATAGGTCTAAAGGTGTAAATAAACTAATCTTAAATGGATTAATTAAATGGTCAAAAAACAGAGGCCTTTCAGAGGTTAGGCTAAGTGTTTATGATAAAAATATAAATGCAAAATCCGCATATCTTAATTATGGTTTTGAGCCTAATTTATTAGAGATGAAATTGAAAATATAATTAAAGTTTTTATCAAGACCTTAAAATCATATATTTGACAAAAATTATCTAATGGCGTTTATTGCAATTATAGTAGGGATTGTATTACTTATAAAGGGTGGTGATTGGTTAATGCGTTCTGCTGTTTCTATGTCTTTAAAGCTTAACATTCCTAAAATAGTTATTGGAATGACGGTTGTTTCCTTTGCAACTTCTGCACCTGAGTTGATTGTAAGTATTAGGTCAGCTTTATTAGGGCACCCAGACCTAGCTCTTGGCAATGTTATTGGTTCCAATATTGCTAACCTTGGTCTTGTTTTGGCAATAACAATAATTATATCTCCAATAAATGTAAATTCTAATTTTTACAAGACTGATTGGCCAATGATGATTTCAGCTACTATATTGTTTTTTCTATTTATTTTTTTTGATCATAAATTGACTTCAATTGAAGGACTTATAATGTTTGTTTTATTAATCTCTTTTCTTTTTTATTTAATTTTTTTTCAAAAAGAAACGGTTGATGAAATTTCTGAAAACAAAGATGTTTTAAGTATAACCCAGATCTCTTATTATTTACTTGCAGGGGGATTCAGTCTATGGTTGGGTTCGGAAACACTGATCAAAGGTGCTGTTGCATTAGCCTTGGATAATGGAGTTTCAGAAAGAATAATTAGTGTAAGTATAATCTCTATAGGCACCAGTATTCCTGAACTTTCAGCTTCAATTATAGCAGTAATTAATAAAGAAAAAGCGATTTCAATTGGGAACTTAATAGGGTCGAACATATTTAATTTATTAGCTGTTCTTGGGATTACATCAATTATTGCTCCAGTTAGTGTTGTTGATATGGGACTTCTAGATAATGATTTATGGTGGATGATAGGAATTTCTTTTTTGATTTTACCTCTGGTGTTCTTTTTTAAAAGGAATCAATTAAGTAAAATTGAAGGAGTAATATTATTATCTGTTTACATATCCTTCATATATCCTTTAATCTCTAAATAAAAAAACACCCTAAACAATAAAATTTAGGGTGTAAATTAAAAACACAAATTAAATTATATTTTTGCTGATTTAACAGTTTTAATAATTCTTGAAGCAATTTTGTATGGATCTCCGTTTGATGCTGGGCGTCTATCCTCTAGCCAGCCCTTCCATCCATTCTCGACAGTTGCAATTGGGATGCGAATAGATGCGCCTCTGTCAGAAACTCCATAACTGAAGTCATTTATAGAAGCTGTTTCATGAAGACCAGTTAGTCTTTGGTCATTGTCTTGACCATATACTGCAATGTGTTCTTTTGTGAGAGGTCTAAATGCTTCACATATTTTTTCATAGGTTGCTTGATTTCCACATGTTCTAAGAATCTCATTTGAAAAGTTCGCATGCATTCCAGATCCATTCCAATCCCCCTTGACTGGTTTAGGGTGGTACTCTATGTAATATCCATATTGTTCTGTAAGTCGATCTAGAATGTATCTAGCTATCCATATTTCATCTCCAGCTTTTTTGGCTCCTTTAGCAAATAATTGAAACTCCCATTGACCACTAGCAACTTCTTGATTTATTCCTTCAAAATTTAATCCTGCATCGATACAAAGATCAGCATGCTCTTCAACAAAATCTCTTCCGTGTGTGTTTCTCCCTCCAACTGAACAGTAATATAAACCCTGAGGTCCAGGATAGCCTCCTACGGGAAAACCTAAAGGAAGTTGTGTGTCAGTGTCCATTATAAAATATTCTTGCTCAAAACCAAACCAAAAATCATTATCATCATCATCAATTGTTGCTCTTGCATTAGATTCATGAGCTGATCCGTCTGCATTTAAAACTTCAGTCATTACTAAAAATCCATTTACTCTCATTGGGTCAGGGTAGATTGCGACAGGTTTTAATAAGCGATCTGAAGAACCTCCTTCTGCTTGAAGGGTTGAGGATCCGTCAAAAGACCACATAGGACAGTCTGATAATTTACCATTAAAATTTTCTATCACTTTGGTTTTACTTCTTAGATTAGCTGTTGGTAAATAACCATCAAGCCATATATATTCAAGTTTTGATTTGCTCATTTTATAAATTTATATTAAAAAATTAAAATTAATAATTTATTAAAGTTACACCCCTTTTATAAGGGGGTAAATTGTTATATGTGAATAAATTTTTGTGAATACCCATGTTTTTATGGGGTTAAAATGTCAATTTGTTAATAGCTAAGGTGTTTTGCTCTCTTGATTTTAAAAAAACTTTATATTTGATTTTTATATTAATTAAATTTAAACACTTTGAAACACTCTGAGATTTTCGGCGCTAGCGTTTTTAATGAAAATAATTTTAAGCAATACTTGAATAAGGAATCCTTCAATAGTTTAATTGAGGTAATAGATAAAGGAAATAAGATGTCTCGAGCATTAGCAGACCAAATAGCAGCAGCCATGAAATCTTGGGCTCTTTCAAAAGGAGCTACTCATTATTCACATTGGTTTCAGCCTCTAACAGGAGCTACTGCTGAAAAACATGATGCATTTTTTGATATTACTGTTGATGGTTTCCCTCTTGAAAAATTTGATGGCGCAGAGTTAGTCCAACAAGAGCCAGATGCTTCAAGTTTTCCAAGTGGTGGAATTAGAAATACTTTTGAAGCTAGGGGTTATACTGCGTGGGACCCTACTTCTCCTGCATTTATTTTTGACACCACATTGTGCATACCAACAATTTTCGTTTCTTATACAGGGGAGGCTTTGGACTATAAAACTCCTTTACTGAAATCAATTGCATCTCTTGACCAAGCCGCAACATCAGTATGTAAATATTTTGATAAAAATGTATCCAAAGTATATCCAACTTTAGGTTGGGAACAGGAATACTTTTTAATTGACAAATCATTAATAGACTCTAGGCCTGACTTAAAAATGACTGGAAGAACTCTTTTAGGTCATGGATCTTCTAAGGGGCAACAATTGAGTGATCATTATTTTGGGTCAATCCCAAATCGTGTTTTAGAGTTCATGAAAGAACTTGAATTTGAATGTTTAAGACTTGGAATTCCAGTTAAAACAAGACATAATGAGGTGGCACCAAGTCAGTTTGAATTAGCTCCAATTTTTGAAGAAGTTAACTTGTCAGTTGATCATAATTCTTTGTTGATGGATATTATGCATAAGGTTGCATATAAACATGATTTAGAAGTTCTGTTCCATGAAAAACCATTTAATGGAATTAATGGATCAGGAAAACATAATAATTGGTCTTTAGCAACAAATACAGGTGTTAATCTTCTTAGTCCTGGCAAAACTCCTATGAGTAATTTACAGTTTTTAACATTTTTCATAAACACTGTTTCTGCAGTATTAGACCATGAAGAGCTATTGATAGCGGCAACTTCTAGCGCAAGTAATGATCTAAGGTTGGGTGCAAATGAAGCTCCTCCTGCCATTTTATCTGTTTTTATAGGTGAGCAATTAACTAAAGTAATAGAAGATTTAGAAAATGTTTCAAAAGGAAAACTCTCTCCAGAAGAAAAAACAGACCTTAAATTAAATGTGATTGGAAAAATTCCTGAGATTTTACTGGATAACACAGATAGAAATAGAACCTCACCATTTGCTTTTACTGGAAATAAATTTGAATTTAGAGCCGTAGGCTCCAAAGCAAACTGTGCCAAGCCTATGACATTTTTAAATGCTATGGTTGCAGAAAAACTAATATCTTTTAAGATAAAAGTTGATAGTCTTGTAGATGGAAAAAACATGAAAAAAGATGATGCTATATTTAATATTTTAAGAGATCAAATCAAAGAAATAAAACCAATTTTATTCGAGGGAGATGGTTATTCTGATATTTGGGTTAAAGAAGCAAAAAAGAGAAACTTGAGTCATAACAAATCCACTCCAGAGGCTTTGTCTGCATATTTATTTGAAAAGAGTGTCAGCCTTTTTTCATCTTTAAATATTTTATCCCAAAGGGAGATTGAAGCGAGGTATATAGTAGACCTTGAAGAGTATACTATGAGGATTCAGATTGAAGCCAGGACTTTAGGAGATATATCTCGTAATCATATTATTCCTACTGCAATAAATTATCAAAATACTTTAATTGAAAATGTTAGAGGTCTTAAGGAGATCTATGGAAATGATTTTAAAAAATACGCAAAAGAGCAAATGTTAATAATTGAAAGAATATCTGGACATGTTTCCGCTATTAATTCTGGAGTAAATTCTATGATTGATTCTAGAAAAAAAGCAAATGAAATCAGTGATCATCAAAATAAAGCTATGGAGTACTCAAAGCAAGTTCTTACGAAAATGGACCCCATAAGATATCATTGTGATAAACTTGAACTATTAGTAGATAATACCCTTTGGCCACTTGCAAAGTACAGGGAGTTGTTGTTTAGTTGTTAATTAATTTAACAAATTCTTTGAAGTCAAAAATAGACTCCATAATATGGGGTGATTTTGAATACTTAAAGTATTTTTGTTATAATTTTAGGTTTTATGTCAATTAACAGATATAGTCTTCGTGGTGTTTCAGCTCAAAAAGAGGATGTGCATAACGCTATTAAAAATATAGATAAAGGTTTGTTTCCAAATGCCTTTTGCAAGATTATACCTGATTATTTAACAAACAGTAAAGACCATTGCATTGTTATGCATGCAGATGGAGCCGGAACAAAATCATCATTAGCTTATTTATATTGGAAAGAAACTGGTGATTTGTCAGTTTGGAAGGGTATAGCTCAAGACTCTCTAATAATGAATATTGATGACTTAATATGTGTTGGTGCAACCGACAATATTTTACTTTCATCAACCATTGGAAGAAATAAAAATTTAATTCCTAGCGAGGTCATTTCAGCAATCATTAATGGAACTCAGGAGCTAATAGAAGATCTTAGAAAATATAATATTAATATTTTTTCAACTGGGGGAGAGACAGCTGATGTTGGGGATTTAGTTAAAACCATAATAGTAGATTCAACAATAACTGCTCGAATGAAAAAAGAAGATGTTATTGATAATTCTAATATTCGATCTGGCGATGTAATAGTAGGCTTAGAATCATACGGTAAAGCTACATATGAAAACAGTTATAATGGAGGTATGGGTAGTAATGGTTTAACATCTGCCAGACACGATGTTTTTGCAAAATATTTAGCTGATAAATATCCTGAAACTTATGATATTAACTTACCTTCTTCCTTGGTGTATTCTGGTAAAAAAAAATTAACTGACCCTGTTGAAGGACTTGATTTAGATGTTGGAAAATTAGTTTTGTCTCCTACTAGAACATATGCTCCAATTGTTCAGCAGGTTTTTGAAGAAATTGGTAGAAATAATATTCATGGTATGATTCATTGCAGTGGAGGAGCTCAAACTAAAATTCTTCATTTTATTGATAAACTTCATGTTATAAAAGATAATTTTCTTCCTGTTCCACCTCTATTTAAAATAATTCAAAATGAATCAGGAACTTCCGGTAAAGAAATGTATCAGGTTTTTAATATGGGTCATAGGCTAGAGTTTTATGTAGATCATTCTATTGCAGATGATATTATATCAGTATCAAAAAACTTCAATGTTAAAGCTCAGATTATAGGTAGAGTAGAGTCTGCAAATGCTAAAAAACTTACTCTTAAAACATCACAAGGTGTTTTTATATATTAATTATATCGTAATTTTATATTAATAGTTTCTAAAATGATAGACAAGTTAAATATTATTAAGCAAAGGTTTGATGAGGTTTCAGATCTAATAATCCAACCAGATGTTATATCTGATCAAAAAAAATATATTCAAATAAATAAGGAATATAAAGACCTTAAGGCAATTATGGATCAAAGTGAAATATACTTGTCTTTATTTGCTAATATAGATGAGGCTGAAATAATATTAAAAGAAGAGACTGATTCTGAAATGATAGAAATGGCTAAAACTCAAATTGAAGAAGCTAAAATTCAAATTCCAGAACTAGAAGAAAAAATTAAGGTTTTATTGATACCTAAAGACCCCGAAGATTCTAAAAACGTTGTAATTGAGATTCGAGCTGGGACTGGAGGAGATGAAGCTAGTATTTTTGCTGGAGATTTATACCGTATGTATTTAAAATACTGTCAGGATAAAGGTTGGAAGACTAGTCTGGTTGACTCAAGTGAGGGGACTGCAGGTGGTTTTAAAGAGATCATTTTTGAAGTGTCAGGACAAGAAGTTTATGGTACTTTGAAATATGAATCAGGAGTTCATAGGGTTCAAAGAGTGCCTCAAACTGAAACCCAAGGAAGAGTTCATACGTCTGCTTCTACAGTTATGGTTTTACCTGAGGCTGAAGAATTTGATGTCCAAGTTGATATGAATGAAGTAAGAGTTGATTATTTCTGTTCATCAGGTCCGGGAGGTCAGTCAGTTAATACTACATATTCTGCAGTAAGATTAACTCATGAGCCAACTGGTATAGTAGCTCAATGTCAAGATCAAAAGTCTCAACATAAAAATAAAGATAAGGCTTTAAAAGTTTTAAGATCAAGGCTTTATGAAATGGAGTTAAGTAAAAAATTAGAGGCAGATTCCGAAAAAAGAAATAGTTTAGTTTCTTCTGGAGATAGATCAGCTAAGATCAGAACTTATAACTATCCTCAAGGAAGAGTAACTGACCATAGAATAGGTCTAACATTATATGATCTTCAAAATATAATTAATGGAGATGTTTCAAAACTTATTAATGAACTTCAGCTTCATCAAAAAACTGAAAAATTAAAATCATCGGCAGAACTTATATGAACCAAAAAATCATTTTTGATCAAATTAAAGAAAAACGCTCCTTTTTGTGCGTTGGCCTAGATGTTGATTTAAAAAAGATACCCAAGCATCTTTTGTCAGAAGCAGACCCTATTTTTTCTTTTTGTAAGGCGATTATTGATTCTACTTCCAAATATGCAATAGCCTATAAACCTAACATTGCATTTTTTGAATCTTACGGATCAAAAGGGTGGGAGTCTTTAGAAAAAGTAAGTAATTATCTTTCCACTAATTATCCAAATGTTTTTACAATTGCAGATGCAAAAAGAGCTGATATAGGTAACACTGCATCTCGATATGCCGAAGCTTTTTTTAAAAATCTTTCATTTGATTCAATAACAGTTTCTCCTTATATGGGTAAAGACTCTGTAGAGCCATTTCTTAATTTTAAGAATAAATATGCTATTATTTTAGCCTTAACATCTAACGATGGTGCTGATGATTTTCAGTTTTTCACTAGTGATAAAACAGCCTTATATGAAAGAGTAATTCAGGTTTCTAAAAAATGGAAGAATTCTGAAAGAATCATGTATGTAGTTGGAGCCACAAAAGCAGATTATTTAAAAAAGATTAGAAAGATTGTTCCTGATTCATTTCTTTTGATTCCAGGGGTAGGAGTACAAGGTGGAAGTTTAAGAGATGTTGCCTCAACTGGAATGAATGAACAGTGTGGCTTAATCGTTAATTCATCTCGACAAATTTTATACGCTAACGGAGGATTGAGTTTTGATGTTTCTGCGAGAGAAGAGGCTAGAAAACTTCAAAAAATTATGGAACAAGAATTGATAAAAAAGGGAATTATATAAATGCTTCATTACACTGTTTATAGAAATAATAAAAAAAAATCATCATGGATAACTTTTATTCATGGAGCTGGAGGTAGTTCATCAATTTGGTTTAAACAAATAAGATATTTTTCAAAATATTTTAATTTATTGTTAATTGACTTAAGAGGTCACGGTAATTCTAAGAGTTTAATGGTTAACCCTTTTCAGCCGAAATATACTTTCAAAGTTGTTACAGAGGACATAATAGGAGTTTTAGATAATGAAAAAATAATAAAATCTCATTTTGTTGGAATTTCATTAGGAACAATTTTAATAAGAAAAATAGCTGAAACTTCACCTGAAAGAGTTGTTTCGATGATAATGGCGGGAGCAATTATAAAATTAAATTTTCGATCCAGATTAATGATGTATTTTGGAAACTTAACAAAATCTTTTTTACCATATATGTTGATTTACAAGATGTTTGCTTGGATTGTAATGCCAAATTCAAACCATAAAGAGTCACGTTTATTATTTGTTAGAGAAGCGAGGAAGCTTTACAGAAAAGAATTTCTAAGATGGTATAAGTTAACAACTGAAATTATCCCTTTACTTAAAATATTTAGAAAAATTGAAGTTAAAATACCTACTTTATATATAATGGGTGCCCAAGATTATTTATTTCTAACACCAGTTAGAAAACTTGTTTCTCAGCATAGCTATTCAAAACTTATTGTTTTGCCTGAGTGTGGTCATGTAGTAAATATTGAAAGACCAGAATTATTTAATAAAGGCATGTTGTCATTTATTGATGATGGGATTTAAGTAAATCTAGTTTCCTGGTTGTTTGATTGTAAATAAACTTTTTTCTTTGGCTGCATCAACCATGTTTTTAACCTCCTTTAATAGAAGTTTAGAATTGTAAACCACACCATTGCTAATTGTATATTTCACACCTCCAACTCTTACTATTTTATTCTCTTCATTAATTTTTATAGCCCCTGTGCCATATAAAACCTTAAGGTTTTTTAATGGATTTTCTTCCACAAGAATCATGTCTGCTTGTTTTCCAATTTCAATAGATCCAATTTTTTGATCCATTCCTAGAGCTTCAGCTCCATTAAGTGTTGCTGATCTAATTACTTCAAGAGGATGAAACCCTGCTTCGCGAAGCAGCTCAAGCTCCCTGATATATGCGAAGCCGTAAAGTTGATAGATAAACCCCGAATCTGACCCTGTAGTTACTCTTCCACCTCGATTTTTATATTCATTAATAAAGGTCATCCACAATCGGAAATTATTTTTCCAAGCAACTTCTTGTTCAGTCCCCCAGAAATGCCAATATGATCCGTGTGAAATTTTACTTGGCTCATAAAATTTCCATAATGAAGGAAGAGTATATTTTTCATGCCATTCTGCTCTTCTTGCTCGATGTAAATCCCTGCTAGCTTCATATATATTAAATGTAGGGTCTAGAGTAAAATCTAAATCTATTAATTCATTCATTACATTATTCCAGTGATCTGAGTAGGGTGCAGCAGCTTGTTCCCAAAGTTTTCCTGCTTCTTCAAATCTATGTTGTTCATTTTGGTAATTATAATCTAAAGGATAGTTTTGAACTGTTCTGTCTTCAAATAACGCTTCTGGAAGTCCATACCAATGCTCCATTGAAGTTAAACCAGCTCTTGCCGAATGTAGTACATTCCATCTTGCAACACTCATCTGAGTGTGATGACATGCAGAACCAAGGCCAAGTTTTTTGTTTTCAGCTAAAGCTGCTTTCATTATTTTTGGATCTGCTCCAAAAAATTTGATTCCATCAGCACCATTTTTTTTATTTTGTTGAACCCAATCTATGGCTTCTTGTGACGAATTAATCCCTTTTTCACTCCCTTGTCCAAAAGACGTGTAGGCTATTATTCTAGGGGCTATTATTTCATTTTTTTCTGCTTTTCTCTTCAAATTTAAGGTGTAATCAAGCCCTCTTCCGCTAGGCTCTCTTACGGTAGTTACTCCATGAGCTAGCCAGAGTTTGAAAACATAATCCCAATCAGTTCCTTGTGAAGTTCCTCCAATATGTCCATGCATATCGATGAATCCTGGCATTAAATACATTCCTGATGCGTCAATTTCTTTACCTCCTTTTTTTAACTTTGGACGTCTGCTGGTTTTTATATCAATTCCAGGATAACCTACCGTTTTTATTTGAACAATTATATCTTTTTCAACAACAATATCTACAGGGCCAATTGGAGGAGCCCCATTTCCATTTATAAGAGTTACTCCTCTAATTATTAGTTGTGAGAATGGTCCTTCGGACAATTCTTGAGATGATAGATAGGTTGAGCTAAATATTAATAAAAAAAGAAATAGGAGCTTTTTCATTTAGTTTTTTCTTTTAAAGATAGAAAAAACCCTCAGATACCAAACTGAGGGTCAAAAACCAAACAAATAACCTTATACTTCTATAGCAGCTTAGAAAGAATAAATTGCTGCAATAATAAATGAGGCTAAATTATCAGATGCACCTGAGGTGTCTGCGAATATTTTTTCAGAGGCACTATCAATTCTTATTTCTGGCTTGAGTATCATATTGCCAGATGTATAACTTCCGGTTAGAGTTATTGAAGTGTTATCAGCATCTCCTGAAGCATTTCCAAAAACCCCTGTAAAATCTTTTTTGTCAGAGAATATTTCACCTCTTAATCCAAGACTGAATGAGTCAGATAATATTAATTGAGGGTATAGCGCTATTCCTGAAAAACCTCCATCCGGAGTGTCATTGGATGCTGAAGTAGCATTGATTCCAAAAAAGAAAGATTCAGATAATTTAAATCCACCTGTATAATCAATTTGGCTATATCCTTTACCGCCTAGATAGTTGATATATTGGCCACTAAAACTAAATTGAACTCCTAGCATGTATGTGTCATCTGGATTACTTTCAGTAGCATCTGTAGGATTTAAAACACCTATCATTAAAGAGCTGTTTTCTGATAGAGTAAAATCTGCTTTAATACCTGTGTGAGAAAATGGCCCATAAGAGAACATATATGAAGTAGAATAATTAAAATTATAAACAGGAGAGATTACTTCATACCCTAAAAAAGTATTAAAATTACCCATAGTAATTGTTGTTTTTTCACCAACATTTAAATAAGCATACATTTGATTGATTATACTGCTTGAATTTTCGACAGACCCAAAAACAGCATCTGTTCCTCTAGGACCATATACTAGATCTGCAACAAAACCAGACTTTTCTCCTTCATATGCAAGAATAATATTTGCCATACCTAGGGAAAATCCAGGGAGGTTAGCAAAAGATGTTCCTGGAGCTGCATCAAAATTATTTGAGAAATTGTGACGCATGTATGTGTCAACTGAACCTGAAACACTAAATGTAGGAGTTTCTTCTTCCTCGATCTCTTGAGCATAGCTATAGTTAAACATAGCTAATATTAATAAAATTTGAATTATTTTTTTAAGATTTTTCATAATTGTAATTTATATTTTGATTTTTTAATTATTCGTAGGCTTGCATTCCGTGTTCTGAAAGATCTAGGCCTTTTGCTTCTTCTTCTTTTTCAACCCTTAAGCCGATAGTTGATTTAATTGTAAAAAAGATTATGAAAGCAGATATTATACAGAATACAGCTACAATTAATATAGATTTTAATTGAATCATAAACTGCCCTAATCCTGCTATTTCACCAAATATTCCAACTGCAAGTGTTCCCCAGATTCCGCAAATCAAGTGAACAGAAACAGCTCCAACGGGGTCATCTAGTTTTAATTTATCAATAAAAGCTACACTAAGTACAATGATTATTCCTGCAATTAATCCAATCCATACAGCATCTGTTGGGCTCATTTGGTCAGCACCAGCAGTAATTCCTACTAAACCTCCTAATATTCCATTCATGTACATGGTTAGGTCGTATTTTTTATATAAAATGTTAGCAAATATTGCAGATGAAATTCCTCCTGCAGCAGCAGCTATACATGTGGTTACAAGTGTAAGGGATGTTAGAGTCGGGTCGGCTGATAAAACAGATCCACCATTGAATCCAAACCAACCTAACCAAAGTATTAATACTCCTGATGCTGCAAGTGGAATATTGGAAGCAGGTAGAACTCTTGGTTTTCCGTTTTCATCAAATTTCCCTATTCGGGCGCCAAGTAGATAAATACCTACTAATGCTCCCCATCCGCCAACAGAATGAACTAATGTTGATCCGGCAAAATCATAAAAACCCATAGTATCTAGGAATCCACCTCCCCATTTCCATGATCCTACAATTGGATAGGCTAAGCCCACATAGAGTATAGTGAAAAGCATAAACGATGTTAATTTGATTCTACCAGCTACTGCACCCGACACAATTGTGGCAGCAGTTGCAGCAAACATTCCTTGAAAAAGGAAATCTGTCCACCATGTGTATCCACCATCAGCATATCCAAAACCCATTCCTCCTTCAGGAGCTGTAATTCCAAATCCAGCAAATTTTAAAATTCCAGCGGATCCTTCTTCAAATCCTGGATACATTAAGTTGAAACCGCCTAATGCGTACATTAGGAGGCCTGCTGTGATAACAAAAAAGTTTTTAAATAGTATGTTTACTGTATTTTTTTTTTGAGTCAGACCTATTTCAAGAAAAGAAAAGCCTAAGTGCATAAAAAAGACTAAGGCGGTACAGACCATCATCCATACGTTATTTACAGTTAAAATTGTTATTTCCATTGATTAATAATTTTAATATATATTTTTTTTAGTTTAGTGAGTTTCCACCTTTTTCCCCAGTTCTAATTCTGTAAGCTTCTTCAACAGGCAGAATAAATATCTTTCCGTCTCCAACTTTATCAGTTGCTCCAGATTCTATAATTGCTTCAATAGTGGGTTGGACAAAATCATCATTTACTACAATCGATAAGAATCTTCTTTGAATCTCTGCAGTACTATATGAAATACCACGATAAACATGTCCTTGTTTTTCGTTACCTACACCAGTAACATCCCAATAGCTAAAAAAGTTTACCTCTACATTATGTAGAGCTTTTTTAACATCGTGGAATTTTGATTTTCTAATTATTGCTTCAATTTTTTTCATAGTTATATGATTTTTTTAATTCTTCAAAAGTATTATATTATTTACAACACCCCCCATAAAAAAGGGGTATAGATGTAAATAATTATTAATATTTTAATTATACCCTATTTTTTTTAGGGTATAATTAAAATAAATGCATTAATTTTTGATATATATGTAAAAAAAGGAGGGGGTGTGTTTAATTAAATTGATTCAGTAGGCCATAACCTAACCGAATCATTAGTAATCCAATAACAAAACTAGATATTGCATAAGTAAAGAACATTATCCAATTTTCATTTTTTAGCATGAAAAATGATTCATGACTAAATGTAGAAAAAGTTGTGAGACCCCCACAAATGCCGACTGTTAAAAATATTACCCAGTCTGATCTAAAATTTTTAATAGCCCAGCTCATGAATATTCCAAGAAGAAAACAACCTAATAAATTTGCTAAAAATGTTCCCCAGGGAAAGTCATTTGAATTAACAGGATTTATTTTACTAATTATGAATCGTATACTGCATCCAATTCCGCCACCTATAAAAACTAAAACTATCTCTTTGATCAAATTCATTTTATTGGATAATATAACCCAGTAATCCAGGCTGTTGAGTCTCTGCTCTGCTCAAGTCCCTTCCAAAAAACTTCAAAAGGTGCATTAAATATTTTTTTATTTTGTTTAGTTATCTCTTTGTCTAATATTTCCCAAGCTTCATTTCTATCATTAAGGTATCCTTCATGGACAACTGTCAAAACGTCTTGTTTAGGAAAATAATTACAAACAAATTTTAGTGGCAAATCTATTTCGTTACAATTCTCTATAGGAATAGCAATTATATATTGTGTTGATTCTTCATTTTTAGATGTATAAATTATAAAGGGAAAACCATTCTTAGATAATTTTTTACTTATTATATACTTGTTAAGTTTTTTAAACTCTAGCTTTTGTGTTTTATCAAAAACTAGAGTTGGAGTTGATAAAATCTTTCCAATATAAAAACCTCCTTGATGGAGCTGCATTCCTTTGTACTCATTTGTACTCTTAAATTTTGATTGATTAAATGCAATTAAAATAATAGTTAGAATAATTAGAGATGTTATAATAAGTTCTTGAAAACTATAATTTAAATTTTTAATTAATTTCTTAATCACTTTTGAGTATAAACTTTAATTAAAAAAAGTGAAAAAATCAATCCAATCATAAATAAAATTATTTTAAAGCTTCCTTTAAAATATTCTTTTTGATCTTTTCGATCTTTTCTGTATGAATAGATAATTATAAAAGTAAATACAACAACAAAGCAAGCAGCAAAAATCAATTGTCCTGTACTAAACATAAATTATTTTTTACTAAAGTAATGAAAGCCGAACAAATGATAATAAATTTTAATGTTTTGTGTTATTTTGTAATAAAAATATTATGATACAAAAACCTATTGATTCTGTTAAACAATTTCATGATGCTTTTAATATAGAAGTTGCTAATTCTCCTACAGTTAATTTATCATTAGAAAAAATACAATTAAGATTTAAACTTATGCAGGAAGAAAACCAAGAGTATCTTATTGCAGCTAAAGACAACGATATAGTAGAAGTAGCCGATGCATTGGGTGATATGTTATATATATTATGTGGAACAATTTTAACTCATGGTATGCAATACAAAATTGAGGAGGTCTTTGATGCAATTCAACAAAGTAATATGAGTAAGCTAGATGTAAATGGAAAACCTATTTATAGAGAAGACGGGAAGGTTTTAAAGGGCCCAAATTATTTTAAACCTGATATTAAAAAGTTTTTTAAATGATTAATGTTCATACTTCAATTCTCCAGTTGTATGGGTCTTCTGAAATATTATATTGAATTTCTGTAATTGCTTTTTTTAATCTTATTGCATACGAATCTTTGATAGATTGAAGTTTATAATCTGTATTTTGATATCCAAAGCCAGTAATTGGAATTATTACAACCGCAGTACCTGCTCCAAAAATTTCTTTTAACATCCTATTTTTTAGTGCTTCAATAATTTCATCAATGGTTATTGATCGAATCTCAACATTTATCCCCATATCTTTTGCTATCTGAATAGCACTTTTTCGAGTTATACCATCAAGTATTCTGTTATTTGTTGGAGCTGTTACAAGTGTATCACCAATTCTGACAAAAATATTCATTGTTCCAGCCTCTTCAATGAATTTATGCTCATTAGCATCAGTCCAAACCACCTGTTGATATCCTTGCTCTTGTGCAAGAGAAGTAGGATAAAATTGTGCTCCATAATTTCCTGCTGCTTTTGCGTATCCAACACCCCCATCAGCTGCTCTACTGTATTTTTCTGCTATTAAAACATTAAATACAGAGTTACTATAATAAGATTTTGCTGGTGAACAAATAATCATAAATTTATACTCTTTTGATGGAGATGCCTGAACAGAAGGTTGACTTGCAAAAATAAATGGTCTTAAATAAAGTGAATTTCCGTCTCCTGGTTTTACCCATTCAGAATCTATAGAAATTAATTTTTTCAACCCTTTCATAAAGTAATCTTCAGGAAAACCAGGAATCATCATGCGTTCACAGGATTTATTTAACCTCAACCAATTTTCCTTTGGTCTAAACATCCATACTTTTCCATTAACATCTTTATATGCTTTCATTCCTTCAAAAACGGCTTGTCCATAATGAAGAGCACTCGCGGAGGGGTCTAAAGAAATAGATTGATAAGGAATAATTTCAGGAGTGTTCCATTTACCATTTGAATAGTCACAAACAAACATGTGGTCAGTAAAGGTTTCTCCAAAATCTAAATTATTGAAGTCAATTCGATCAATTTTAGTTTTTTTATTTATTTCAATTTTCACAACTATTAATTTATTGTAATAATAACAATTAAAATTAAATTAATTTATAAATAATGTTTACATTTTTTCGCAAAAATTTTACTTATAAATGATAAAATAATAAAAAAAGACTTCCTTTAGATAATGTTAAAAAAAATAACTACTCAAGATGGAAGTTGTTCCTTTTACGATTCTGTTATAAAAGAGACATACCATTCAAAAAATGGGGCATTAACCGAGTCATTGCATGTATATATATCTAAAGGTCTTGATTATTGGATCAATCTAAACCAGAAATTAGAATTATGTAAAGTTTTTGAAATGGGTTTTGGAACCGGTCTTAACGCAGTATTGACAAAAAGATTTTCAGAAGTAAACAAAAAAACAATAAGCTATTCTAGTATTGAAAAATTCCCTTTGAGTTTCGATCAAATAAAAACAGTCAGTCTTAAAGATCTTTCTCCAAATGAAAACAAAATATTAAATTCCTTATGGAATGAAATACATGAAATATCTCCATTTTTTAAAATACATAAAATACATGATGATTTTTTTAATATTATAAATAAAGATTTTTATGATGTGATTTTTTATGATCCTTTTGCTTACCATGCCCAGCCATATATGTGGAGTGAAAAGGCATTAAAAATATCAACAAATCTTTTAAAAAAAAATGGGGTTTGGGTTAGTTATTGTGCTAAAGGTGAGGTTAGAAGAATTTTAGAAAGACTCGGTCTTTGTGTTGAAAGAATTTCTGGCCCACCAGGAAAAAGAGAAATGTTACGTGCTATAAAAAACTAATCTATTATTTTTAACCTAAAGATGAAAATACTTATTACTGGAGCTACTGGGTTAGTTGGTAGGAATTTGATTAACAAAGCACTTGGTAAAGGCTATTCCGTCAATTTTCTTACAACTCAAAGAGATAAAATTGATTCAATAGATAAGTGTAAAGGTTTTTATTGGAACCCTTACAAGGGTGAGATAGATTTGAATGCTTTTGAAAATATTTCATACTTAATTAATCTTGCAGGTGCATCTATTTCAAAGCCCTGGACTAAGAATTATAAGGCTAAAATTATTGAAAGTAGAGTTCTTTCATCTCAGATATTATATAATTCCTTAGTTGACCTTAATTACAAACTTGAGGGTGTTGTTTCAGCATCAGCAATAGGATGTTACCCAAGTTCATTAGATAGATTACATCAAGAATCTGATAAATTTAATTCAGAAAATTTTCTTCAAGAAGTCGTGAAAAAATGGGAAAATTCTAATGATGAATTAGAAATACATTCCAAAAATATTACAAAACTGAGAATTGGTCTTGTTTTGTCTGATAAAGGAGGTTTTTTATCAAAACTTTTAATTCTAATTAAACTTGGTCTAGGCTCCTCTTTTGGGTCTGGAAACCAATGGCAATCTTGGATTCATATCGACGATCTTTCTAATTTAATTATATATAGTATTGAAAATAGTTTTAATGGAGTTTATAATGCTGTTGCTCCAAATTCAATAACTCAAAATGAACTAATAAAAAGTTTAGGAAAAAGACTTAATAGGCCCGTTTTTATTCCTAACATTCCAAAAGAAATGGTTAAGATTATTTTAGGGGATAGAAGTCAATTGGTTCTTGATAGTCATAGAGTAAGTGCTGATAAAGTTTTAAAATCTAGATTTAGTTTTATTTATGAAAAATTTGATCAAGCAATTATAAATTTAAAACTTAATTAGATGACATTTTGACATTTATTATAAAATGGCAATACCTTTGCATTCATTTAATAAAAAAATAAAATTATGACTAAGGCTAAGATAAAAATTGATAAAGATGAATTTAAATCTAAACTTGCTGAGGTTAAAAAGAAAAAGACTAATTCAAAGAAAAGTAGTCCTACAGCTATTCTTAAGGAAGACTTGCAAAATGAAAAAGAAAAGTATTTACGCCTTTTTGCTGAATTTGAAAATTTCAAGAAAAGAACATCTAGAGAACGTATCGAATTATTTAAAACTGCAAATAAAGAAGTAATGTCAGCTTTAATTCCAATAATGGATGATTATGACAGAGCAAAATCTCAAATTAATAATGAAAATTCTACTGATGAAATAAAAGGTCTTTTATTAATTTTTAATAAAATGAATGAAACTCTAAAAATTAATGGTTTAAATGAAGTAGAAATTTCAGTTGGTGATATTTTTGATTCTGAAATTCATGAGGCAATAACTCAAATTCCAGCCCAAGACGAGTCTCAAAAAGGAAAGGTTATGGATGTTCTTGAAAAAGGATATCAATTAGGAGAAAAAATAATTAGATTTCCTAAAGTTGTAGTTGGTAAATAAATATATTTTATGAAAGAAGATTATTACAATATTTTAGGAGTTTCAAAGGGGGCTTCTGCTGGAGAAATAAAGAAAGCTTACAGGAAAAAAGCAATTGAATTTCATCCTGATAAAAATCCAGGAGATGATAGAGCTGAAGCTAACTTTAAAAAGGCAGCTCAAGCCTATGAAGTTCTTGGAGATCAAAACAAAAAGGCTAAGTATGATCAATATGGACATGCAGCATTTGAAAATGGAGGTTTCGGAGGTGGTGGCGGAATGAATATGGATGATATCTTTAGTCAATTTGGAGATGTGTTTGGCAGTGCTTTTGGGGGTTTCGGAGGAGGCTTTGGTCAACAAGGATCAACCCAGAGAAGAGGGAGTAATCTTAGGATAAAAGTTTCATTATCTCTTGAAGAAATACTTTTAGGTGTTGAGAAAAAAGTTAAAGTTATAAGGAAAGTTCAATCACCAGGACTTTCATATACAAGATGTAATAATTGTAACGGCTCTGGCCAAGTAAATAAGATTACAAATACAATTTTGGGCAGAATGCAAACATCTGCTCCTTGTAGTTCATGCGGTGGGGCAGGGCAATCAATTGAAAATCGTCCTCCAGGTTCTGATTCTCAAGGTATGATTAATGAGGAAGAAACAGTATCTATAAAAATACCGCCAGGGGTGGAAGAGGGAATGCAGTTGAAAGTTTCTGGAAAAGGTAACGCTGCATTATCAAATGGCGTATCCGGAGACCTACTAGTTCTAATTGAGGAAAAACCTCATGAGTTATTCATAAGAGAAGGTCAAAACCTTCATTTAGATGTCTACATAAGTATTTCAGAAGCAGTTTTAGGCGTATCAAAAGACATTCAGCTTTTGAATGGAAAAGTAAGAATAAAACTTGATCCAGGAATTCAGTCTGGAAAAACTTTAAGATTAAGAAGTAAGGGGCTTTCTGATATTAATGGATATTCAAGTGGAGACTTGTTAGTTCATATAAATGTATGGACACCAAAAGTATTAAACAGGGATCAAAAGAAATTTTTTCAGAGCATGATTGATGATGACAACTTTGAACCAAGACCAGATAAATCTGATAAATCATTTTTCGAAAAGGTTAAAGACATGTTTGCTTAGTTTTACAATGCTTTTGTTTTTAGCCTTTTCATGTCTAACTTCTTTCTTTTAAATTAAAAATAATGTTTTAATTTTTGTAGTATATTAGAAGATGAATTTAACGCAAAACCCGTTTATAAAATTCTTAAATTTAGAGATCCCTTTAGGTAGTACTATAGTGATTACTCCAAGATCAATATTGATTATTTTATTTGCCTTTTTTATTACTTGGCTAGTTCTTAAAACCTTTAAAAAAATTATTCATAGAGCATTATCTAATGAAGCCAAAATAAAGTTTAAAAGTATTTTTTCTTTTTTTAACTATTTCATATATACTATTGTTTCTCTAGTTACGATTGATACCTTAGGTATCGATTTAACTGGTTTTTTTGCTGCATCAGCTGCTTTGCTAGTTGGATTTGGATTGGCCCTTCAAACATTTATTCAAGATATTATTTCTGGTGTTTTTATAATTGCAGATCAGGCAGTTCATGTTGGAGATATAATTCAAATAGATGGACAAATAGGTAAAGTTGAAAATATTACATTAAGAACAACTAGAGCAGTTACAAGAGATAATAAAGTTTTAATAATTCCTAATCATATATTTTTAACTAAAATATTATACAATTGGACAGAAAATGGTGCATTAATTAGGGAATCTGTTTCTGTTGGAGTTGCATATGATACTGATACTGAACTTTTACAAAAACACCTTATTGAATTAGCTTTAAACCACCCATTAATACATAAAGAAAATAAGCCGATTGTTTTATTCGAAGACTTTGGAGATAATGCATTAAAATTCACTATAGTTTTCTCTATGTCGAATAGTTTTAACTTGTATAAAGTAAAAAGTGATTTGCGCTTTTCAATGAATAAACTATTTAAAGAGAAAGGTGTTGAAATTCCTTATCCTCAACGTACAATTAGTTTTATAAATCCAATTGAAAAATAATCATGATAAAAATTTTAATTATTGAAGATGAAGAGCCTATTAGAAGGGTGTTGCTTCGTATTCTTACGGAAGAAGATTCTTCATATGAAGTTCATGAGGCTTTCGATGGTAAAGACGGTCTTAAAAAAATTAACAATAACAATTATGACCTTATTTTGTGTGACATAAAGATGCCTGGAATGGATGGTATTGAAGTTCTTGAAAGCATCAAAGTTTCAAATAAAACTTTGCCATTTATTATGTTAACTGGCCACGGTAATGTTTCAACTGCTGTTGAAGCCATGAAGCTTGGCGCTTATGATTTTATTTCTAAACCACCAGATTTAAATAGATTATTGAATTCTGTGAGACATGCTCTGGAGAATAAAAACTTGGTAAGTGAAAATATTATTTTAAAAAAGCAGGTTGCTAGAAAATATCATATTATTGGTGAGTCCAAAGCAATTAAAGCTATTCATGACCTAATAGACAAAGTTGCACCAACAGAAGCTAGAGTTCTCATTACTGGAGAAAATGGGACTGGAAAAGAATTGGTTGCTCATAACTTGCATCAAAAAAGTCAAAGATCAAAATCTCCCTTTGTCGAAGTCAATTGTGCTGCAATCCCATCAGAACTTATTGAGAGTGAGCTTTTCGGTCATATTAAGGGAGCTTTTACATCTGCTATTAAAGACAGGTCAGGTAAGTTTGAATCCGCTAATAATGGAACTTTATTTTTGGATGAAATTGCCGATATGAGTCTTGCCGCACAGGCAAAAGTTTTAAGGGCACTCGAAGAAAATAAAGTTCAAAGAGTTGGAGGAAATAAAGATATTTCTGTTAATGTTAGAGTTATTGCAGCAACCAATAAAGACTTAAATTTAGAAATTAAAAATGGTAATTTCAGAGAAGATCTCTTTCATAGATTAGCTGTTATATTAATCGAGGTTCCAACTCTAAAGAGTCGTAAAGATGATATAGGCTTATTGGTTGAGCATTTTGTTAATACTCTTTCAAAAGATCAAGGTCTTGAAATTAAAAGATTTGATTCAAATGCTGTTGAATTATTAAAAAATTATCCATGGTCTGGAAACATTAGGGAGCTGAGAAATGTTATAGAAAGACTTATGATATTAGGCAATAATCCAATAACTTCAGAAAATATAAATCAATTTGCTCCAAAATAAATTTTAAGTATGTTTCGTTTCTTTTATTTCTTATTGTCAATTTCCTTATTTTCTTATTCACAGGATAGTCAAAATATCGAATCTCAAATAAAGTCTTTTTATGACCACTCTTTAACTAGTGGTAAAAGTTATGAGTGGCTAGAGCATTTATCTAATCAAATTGGAGGACGATTATCAGGCTCTCTTAATGCAGAGAGAGCAGTTCAATGGAGTAAAGAAGAATTAGAGAGTCTTGGGTTAGATAAAGTATGGCTTCAGCCAGTCATGGTTCCTAAATGGGTAAGAGGGAATTTTGAATATGCTAGTATAGAAAGCTCAACAGGTAATTCAATCAATGTCTCTATCTGTGCACTTGGTGGATCTGTTGCTACTCCCAATAGAGGTATTCGAGCTGAGGTAATAGAGGTTAAATCTTTTGTTGAATTAAAAAAGTTAGGTGTAGATAAAATAGCTGGAAAAATAGTTTTTTTTAATCGTCCAATGGACCCTACTAAAATAAACACATTTTCATCTTATTCAGGAGCAGTAAATCAAAGAACAGAAGGGGCAGAGGAAGCAATAAAACTTGGCGCTAAAGCTGTTCTTGTTAGATCTATGAACTTAAGTAATGATGATTTTCCTCACACAGGATCAATGTATTACGGATCAGTAAAGTTAAAAGATAGAATTCCTGCTGCAGCTATAAGTACAAATGGGGCAAATCTTTTAAGTTCAATGCTAAAGCTAGACCCCAAGCTTAAATTTTTTATTAAACAAAATTGTCAAAATTACCCAGATGTTTTATCTTATAATGTAATAGGAGAGATAAAGGGAAGTGAATTTCCAAACAAAATTATTTTAGTTGGAGGTCATCTTGATTCTTGGGATTTAGGTGATGGGTCTCACGATGATGGAGCTGGTGTTGTTCAGTCTATGGAAGTTTTAAATCAATTCAAATCATTAGGAGTAAAACCAAGGCACACATTGAGAGTTGTTCTATTTATGAACGAGGAAAATGGTCTACGTGGAGGTAGTAAATATGCTAATATTGCAAATAAAAAAAGAGAAGATCATCTTTTTGCATTAGAATCAGATGCAGGTGGATTTACACCAAGGGGTTTTTCTTTTGATTCTTCAGATTCTGAATTTGATAAAATAAAATCATGGAAAAAATACTTCAAACCGTATCTTATAAATGAATTTACTCAAGGTGGAGGAGGAGCTGATATTGGACCTCTTAAATCAACAGGAACTATTTTGTCAGGGTTAAGACCAGATTCTCAAAGATATTTTGATTATCATCATTCTTCACAAGATACTTTTGACGCTATAAATAAAAGAGAACTTGAAATAGGTGCTGCCTCAATGAGCAGTTTAATATATTTAGTTGATATTTTCGGTTTTTAAGGTGTAGATTAGCCAAAAAAATTTCATGGGCTTTCTTACCGCCTACACTAAGGAGTTTGATTATAATTTAAAACTTGCAATACCCGTAATTACAGCTCTTCTTGGACATACTTTTGTTCAATTAGTTGATAACATTATGGTTGGTCAACTAGGAACTGCATCGTTGGCAGCCATATCATTGGGGAATAGTTTCTTTTGGGTGGCCATGTCAATAGGGATTGGGTTTTCAACAGCAATCACACCGCTAATTGCTGAAACTGATGGACAAGGAAATACTGAAAAAGGAAGGAAAGTCCTTATTCACGGATTACTTTCCTGTACTTTTTTAGGTATAATTTTATCTATATCTGTTTTGTTAGCTCAGCCACTTTTATATGAAATGGGTCAACCTGAACAAGTAGTTGATTTTGCCTATAAATATTTATTTTGGGTTGGAATTTCTTTAGTTCCATTATTAATTTTTCAAGCATTTAAACAATTTTCAGATGGCCTTTCATACACTAAGCCTTCAATGTATGCCAGTTTATTGGCAAATATTTTTAATGTAATATTAAACTACATGTTAATTTTTGGGAATTGGGGAGCTCCAGCTATGGGTATTGAAGGCGCTGCTATAGGTACACTTATTTCCAGAGTATTAGCCTTATTTTTTATGATTTCATACTTATTTATAGATAAAAAATTCTCTCCCTACGTAAGAAATATAACTAGAAGAGGTTTAGATAAATTACTTTTTATTAAAATATTTAAACTTGGGTTTCCCAGTGCTGCAATTATGTTTTTTGAAGTTACTTTTTTTACATGTGCAGTTTGGTTATCTGGACTTTTAGGGAAAAATCCTCAAGCTGCTAATCAAATTGCACTAAACCTATCAACTGTTACTTTTATGTTTGCAATGGGCTTTGGTGTAGCTGCTATGATAAGAGTGGGTAACCAAAAAGGAAAAAAAAATTATATGGAACTTCGTCGAGTTGCTCTTTCAATGTTTTTATTAATTTTTTTATTTGACATTATTTTTTGTGCATTATTTTTGGTTTTTAATGATCAATTACCCTGGCTTTATTTAGATCTTGAAAGCTCTTCTAATGTATCAGATATATATCAAGTAGTTAGTTTATCAGCTAGTTTATTAATAATTTCTGGCTTTTTTCAAATATCAGATGGGTTACAGGCTGTTGTTCTTGGAGCTTTAAGAGGGTTGCAAGATGTTAATATCCCTGCTTTAATTGCTTTCTTTTCATATGGTTTAATTGGATTGCCCATTTCATATATTTTAGGGATTAAACTTGAATATAATGTTATGGGTATTTGGATAGGTTTACTTTCAGGGTTGACCACCTCATCTATTCTTTTATTTTTACGATTTCAATACCTTACCAAAAAATTAATAAATAAAAATGTCAAAAGTTAACGAAGAATTATTTCCGAAATATTTAATTGCTGATAATTCAAAACACCCTAATAGTCTTTATATAGTTCATACTGAGTATCCTCGTTTTATTTTAAATGTTTCAAACGATGATATATGCTGGCTTGAAGAATTTAATAAGGAGGATGAAATTGAGGTTTCAGACAACTCAGAAGCTTGGATTGATAACGCTTTAAGGTTTTACGATTCTGAAATTAAAAGCTTTGAATAATGATAGAAAACCTATTAGAATTAGATAGATCATTATTTCTTTTTTTAAATGGGTTGGGTGACCCAGTATTTGATATATTTTGGCTCGTCATAACAAATAAAATTTTAAACGCAATAATTTATTTTATTTTGGCTTTATTTTTTTTTAATAAAACAAATTTAAAACACTTCTCTTTTCTTTTATTATCAGTTTCTGTATTAATTTTATTCACAGATCAATTCACTAACTTAATTAAATACACGGTTTCAAGACCTAGGCCTTGTCATGAGGAAGATTTTCAAGGACTAATTAGATTAGTTAAGGAAAGTTGTGGTGGAGCTTATGGGTATTTTTCAGGACATGCTTCAAACTCTTTTGCTTTAGCTTTTTTCTTTTCAAGATTATTATTTAAAATAAAATGGCTACCTGTTTCATTAATTTTATTTGCTTTTTTAGTCTCATATAGTAGAATATACATAGGAGTTCATTATCCATTAGATGTTTTATCAGGAGTAATAGTTGGATCTTTTTCAGGGTATATAGGTTACTCTTTATGGAATAAATTTATATATAATGATTCGTTAGAGAATAAATAAGTACTCTTTAGTGATTGTATTTTAATAATCGAGAAAATTTAGCTTTAAATTTCTTTAACCTTGGAATGGATACATTTCTAACATATGAATTGTTAGGATTGAGCTTTTCATAATCTTGATGATAGTCTTCAGCGTAAAAAAATTTTTCTAATTTTTTAACTTCTGTAACAATAGAATTCTTGAAAATTTTATTTTGCTGAAGTTTTTGAATTTGTTTTTCAATGATTATTTTTTCCTTACTATTTTTATAAAAGGCAATAGACCTATATTGAGTACCTCTATCTGGCCCTTGCCTGTTTAGTGTTGTTGGATCATGAGAGCCGAAAAAAACATCAACGAGCGTCTCGTATGAGACAATAGAAGGGTCATAAATCACTTCTACAGCCTCTGCGTGGCCAGTTCTTCCAGTTCCTATTTTATTATAAGTTGGATTAGGAGTGTTTCCTCCAGAATATCCTGAATAAACTTCTTCAACGCCTTTAATACTCTCAAAAATTGCCTCAACACACCAAAAACAGCCAGATGCAAAATAAGCTCTTTTATTATTTTGATATTGTGTTAAATTTTTTGATTGAGATTCATCCATATAATTTTTAATTTTTTTTTCTTTTCCAAAACATGATTGAAATGAAAGGAAAATTGAAAGTAAAATGATTTTGTTTTTCATGTAAATTAATTGATTTTTTCTATGAAGTTAATTATGTGTTTTGAATATTCTTCCCAGGAATATTTTTTAAGGGATCTTTTAATGTTTCTAATGTAAATGATGTTTCTATCCAATTTCAACATTTCCATCAGCTTTATTGAAATATCCTCTGGTTCATGGGAACAAACCAAACCGGTGTTATCATTTACAATCGGAGTTTTTAGTCCTAATAAGTTTGTAACTAGAATTGGAGTTTCAAAATGATATGCAAGTGAAATTACACCACTTTGTGTTGCTGACTTATATGTTAAAGCAACCACATCTGCTGATGAAAAATAAAGTTGAGTTGATTTGGTATCTGAAAATTTTGGAATTAGATATATTTTATCTTCTAACTTCAGTTTTTTTATAATTGCTTGGTACTTGTTTATCGACTCATAAAACTCTCCGGTTATTGCTAGCTTAACATTAGACAAGTTCAATGGAGGTTTTGCAAAAGCTTTTAAAAGATCATCTAGTCCTTTGTAGGGCCTGATTAAGCCATAAAAAAGAACGACTGGGGAGTTGTTATCCCAGCCTAGTTTTTTTCTTGCTTTTGATTTAGATATTATTTTTGGTAGGTTATTACTAATGGGATGAAAACCTGAAAAGATATTTGAATTTATTTGTTTTTTTAACTCTAGCGCAACATTATCAGATAAAGTAATGAAACTGTCTATTTTTTTTGAAAATAATTTATTTAAAATTTCATCATAAAACTTGGACTCATGATGAATCCAATTATCAACTAATGCAACCTTTTTAATTCTGTCATTTAAATTATTAATTATTCCAGAGTAACAAAAAGCTAAAAGTGGATTGTAGTATCTGAAAACAACAACCTTGGGGTTAATTGTGTTAATTTTTTTTGCTGTTTTAATCCAATTAAAAGGATTATAACTGTGTAAATCAATTTTAATTTCCAGTAAATCGGGTTTGGCTTCTGAAGTATACTGACTTTCTCCTGGAAATAAGAAATTAGGGTATAATTTTTTAAAAGTGAATAATTGTACAGTTTTACCTAATCTAATCAAGCTTAAAGCTAATTCATTCTGTGTTTGAGCTATTCCTCCTCTGAATGGGTGTGCAGGTCCTATTAATAAATAATCAACCGTCTGCATATATAAGTTTTTTAGGAAGAGAAATAAAAAACACGCTTATTAATGTTATAATTAAATATGTTAAAATAAAATAGAGAAATATTTGAGAAAAGTCAACATATAGATTCCATTGAAATGGAAGAGTAAAATATATTAGAGCTGAAGTGCATCTTAAGATTTCAAATAATTTTGACCATCTATGGCCATCCATTACAGTAGTAAATCCAAAAATATTCAACATGATTACAACTCCAATTTCTATTCGATTTACAGGGTTTAAATCAGAAAAAAAAGTTAAAAAATAATATAGGGTAATATTTATACCAATAAATTGAAAGATTGCCCATAATTTATTTTCAAATCCCTCTTTTGTTACATATTTTTTTTGTGAATACACATCTTTTATGATGTCTATAGGATATTTTTCTTTTACATCTTCAGGCCTCCATCCAGTTGGCTTAAACCAAATATAAAATTTAGCTTTCCAATCCTTTGTATAAAATGCATCTTTTGAAAGTCTCCATAAATGTTGAAAATTAATCCAAAAAGGATTCCATGTTTGTACTGGTTTTAATACTCCATAAACAGGCTCTACTTCATCTAATTCTTCTTGAAAAGTTCCAAATATCCGATCCCAGACACAAAATATTGATGAAAGGTTTTTATCTATATACTCTGGATTGATTGCATGATGAACCCTATGTTGTGATGGAGTTACAATAATGTACTCCAAAACACCTAACTTACCTATATGTCTTGTATGATACCAAAATTGACCAAATAGATGAAGTGGAGTCAAAATAGATATTATTTTATAGGGTATACCTACTATAGCTGCAGGAATTAGAAATACAGCTGTAAATCCAATTAAGTTTGAAATACTTTGCCTTAATGCACAAGCTAAATTAAATTCTTCACTACTATGGTGAATAACATGTATATTCCAAAATATATTAACTTTATGTTTTAAACGATGTATCCAATATTGTGCAAAGTCAATACAAATAAAAGCAACAATCCATAACCAAAAAGTATTGGGTAGGCTAATCATTGATATTTTTTCAAATAAAAATGGATAAGATATCAATATAAAAATCAATCCAAGAGAATTTTTTATTGTTTGAGTTATTCCAGAAGTCATACTAGTTAAGGTATCATTGAAACTATATGTTTGAAAGCCTTTAAAATGTCCATAAGCTATTTCTAAAAGCACTAATAGGCTAAAACTAGGAATTGCAACTAAAAGAGCGTTGATATATGCTTCCATTTTTATTTATTTTATTTACAAAAGTAAAATATTCTAATTATCTATTATAATCCATTCTCCTTTATTAACTAAAGGTTCAGCTTGTTTATATTTTAATGTTTTAGAGCTTCCATTAACTAAATGTTTAATAGTAACCCTTTCATTCCTTCCAATTTTAGGCTTTTGTCTAACTATCGTTTCTATTTGTTGCTTTTGTCCACTAGCGTTAGCTCCAACAGATCTGTTTTGAGCCGCTCTCTGGTCAGTGTTTAAGACTTCGTCTTTTTTGGTTGCATAGCTTTGCTTAACTGGAGTGTTTTTCGCCTCTTGTATTGAGTCATTTTGAGAAGGTAAACTACCTTTTATGAGAAATGACAAAGTATCTCTGTTTAATAAGTTTATCATCTCTTTAAATAATTCAAAAGATTCAAATTTGTAAATCAATAGCGGATCTTTTTGTTCATGAACTGCTAGTTGTACTGATTGTTTTAGTTCATCCATTTTTCTAAGATGTGTCTTCCATACATCATCTATAAATGCCAGAGAAATATTACGTTCAAAATCATCAACTAATTTTTTACCACTCGAATCATATGCTTTTTTTAAATCAGTTACAACATTTATTGATTTAACACCATCTGAAAATGGGACAACAATTCTTTCAAATTTATTTCCAGGGCGCTCATATACGTTTTTGATTACTTTATAGGCTAATTTTGCATTTGAATTGGTTTTATCATCATAATACTTTAATAAAAACTGATATAATTCATTAATTAAAATCTCTTCACTAGAATTTTCAAATTGTTCCAAATCAGTTGAAGCAGTAATAGAAAAATTACTTATAACCTCAAATTCAAAGTTTTTATAATCATTTGAGGTTTTATTTCTAATAATGATATCTTCACAAGTGTCATAAAGCATATTAGCTATGTCTAGCTTTAACCTATCTCCACTTAATGCATTTTTTCTTCGTTTATATATCACTTCCCTCTGAGAATTCATTACATCATCATATTCAAGTAACCTTTTTCTTATGCCAAAATTATTTTCTTCAACTTTTTTTTGTGCTCTCTCAATAGATTTTGTCATCATCGAATGCTGAATAACTTCACCATCTTCAAGACCCATTCTATCCATAACTTTAGCAACTCTTTCAGATCCAAACAACCTCATGAGGTTATCTTCAAGTGAAACAAAAAACTGAGAGCTTCCAGGATCTCCTTGTCTTCCTGATCGACCTCTTAATTGTCTATCAACTCTTCTTGAATCATGTCTTTCTGTTCCAATTATTGCCAAACCTCCAGATTCCTTTACGATTTCAGAGAGTTTAATATCAGTTCCTCTTCCAGCCATATTTGTTGCAATAGTTACTATTCCTGGATTTCCTGCCTCAGCAACGATATCAGCTTCTTTCTTATGTAACTTCGCATTTAGGACGTTGTGTTTTATTTTTCTTATTGTTAAAGTTTTACTCAGCAATTCAGAAATTTCTACTGACGTTGTTCCTATAAGTACAGGTCTTCCATTGTTTGCTAGTTTTGTTACTTCTTCAATTACAGCATTATACTTTTCTCGTTTTGTTTTGTAGATCAAATCATTATCATCATTTCTGACTATTGGACGATTTGTTGGTATTTCAATGACATCTAATTTATAGATTTCCCAAAATTCTCCAGCTTCAGTAACAGCAGTACCAGTCATTCCAGATAATTTCTGATACATTCTAAAATAATTTTGAAGCGTGACTGTTGCAAAAGTTTGAGTTGCAGCTTCAATTTTTACATTCTCTTTAGCTTCAATAGACTGGTGAAGTCCATCTGAATACCTTCTTCCGTCCATTATTCTTCCTGTTTGCTCGTCAACTATCATAACCTTGTTATCCATTACTACATATTCTATATCTTTTTCGAATAATGTATATGCTTTTAATAATTGATTCATTGAATGAATTCTTTCACTTTTTATATTGAAATCTTTAAAAAGCATTTCTTTTTCTTTTGCTTCATCTTCAGGCTTTATCCCCTTAGATTCAATATTTGCTATCTCTGAACCAATATCTGGTAGAACAAAAAGATTTGGGTCATTACTTTTACTTGAAAGTAATTCTGTACCTTTTTCTGTAAGATCAATTTGATTGTTTTTTTCATCAATTACAAAAAATAAATCTTCATCAATTAAATGCATGTTGCGATTATTGTCTTGCATATAAAAATTTTCATTTTTCTGCAGTAACTGCTTAATTCCTTCTTCACTCAAAAATTTAATAAGAGCTTTGTTTTTAGGAAGCCCTCTGAAAACCCTATATAATAATTTCCCTCCTTCTTCCCTATCTCCTTCTTTTATTTTATTTTTTGCTTCATCGAGAAGATCATTTAAAAGATTTTTTTGTTTTAATACTAGGTCTGAAACTTGAGGTTTTAGTTGATTGAACTCATGTCGATCTCCTTCTGGAGTTGGACCAGAAATAATTAGAGGAGTTCTAGCGTCATCAACTAATACAGAATCAACTTCATCTACAATTGAAAAATGATGTTTTCGCTGAACTAAATCCTGCGGTGTATGAGCCATATTATCCCTCAAATAATCAAATCCAAATTCATTATTTGTTCCATAAGTTATATCTGCCAAATATGCCTGACGTCTTTCAGGACTGTTAGGTTTATGGTAGTCTATACAGTCAATTGTAAGTCCATGAAACTGAAAAATTGGAGCCATCCAAGCACTATCTCTTTTTGCTAAATAATCATTTACTGTAACCAAGTGAACTCCTTTTCCAGTTAAAGCATTAAGAAACATAGGAAGCGTAGCTACAAGGGTTTTTCCTTCTCCAGTCTGCATTTCAGCAATTTTTCCCTGGTGAAGGGCTATGCCTCCAATGAGTTGAACATCATAATGAACCATGTCCCAAGTGATAGGTTTTCCTGCAGCATCCCAATGATTTTTCCAAATGGCTTTATCATCTTTTAGTTCAACATAGTCGTGTTTTGAAGATAAAATAAGATCAAAATTTTTGGCTGAAACTTCAAGTGAAGAGTTTAGTTTAAATCTTCTTGCTGTTTCCTTTATAATTGCAAAAGCTTCTGGAAGAATAATATTAAGAATATTTTGAATGTCTTCATATGCCTTTTCCTCTAAAGAATCAATTTTTAAATACAATTGTTCTTTCGTTTCATAACTTTTAGTAGTTTCAATATCAATTTCTATATCATGAATTTCTTTGTCAATTTGAGACCTGCCGTCTTTAATTTTCCTTTTTAAGCTAGAAGTTTTACTTCTTAGCTCGTCATTACTAATATTCTCAAATTCTTTTTGAATTTGATTTATTTCCAGGACTAAAGGTTGAATAATTGATACATCTTTTTGAGCTTTATCACCCAAAAATGTTTTTAAAATACGATTTAAAAAACTCATTAAAATTTAATTTTTAACACTCAAATATACACAAAAAAAAAGCCTCAAACGAGACTTTTTTGTGATTTGAAATGAATATTAATACTCATCTTCATTCCAAAGATAATCGTCCTCTGTTGGGAAATCCGGCCATATTTCTTGTATAGACTCGTATATGTCACCTTCATCTTCCACAGACTGGAGATTTTCAACAACTTCAAGAGGTGCTCCTGTACGAATAGAAAAGTCTATTAATTCGTCTTTTGTCGCTGGCCACGGGGCATCACTTAAATAAGATGCAAGTTCTAAAGTCCAATACATTGATAATATTTTTTTGCAAAAATAGAATCTTTATTAAACTGAACAACTTTTTAATGATCTTTTTACAAAATATTTAATTTAAAATCTCTTTTTAATGCTTTCACTAGAAAACTCTTATTTTATAATTTTGTGATTGATTTCCTTGCTTTTTTACGATAATAGCCCAGAAATAAAAATCAATTACTATATACATCTTTATGTTTTCTATAGTTTTAATTATAGGTTTTAAACAATGACTATTATCAATGAATAAAACAAATTGAGAATATTTTATATTTAATTTATTTATTAATTCAATAAGATTATCCTTTGACTGTACTTTCAAAAAAAATTGATCTGATAGATTATTCTTATTGTAATTCAATAAATATTTTTTCAAACCCTCAATAAAAAATATTGAATTACTCTGTAGGTGTTTTTTTATACAAAAAAAATTTCTTTCTTTTTTCCACTTTTTATTGAAAAAACAAAACGTAATTAAATCATAAACAAAAGGTGAATGAACACCGTGATTGGAGGTTGATTTATAACAAAACTTTATATAATTAAAGAAATTGATCATTACTTAGATTTATACCTACCACTTATGGCCATTAAAAAATATAGAATTAATGTTAAAATGCATATTCTGGCTATAAAATCTCCATATTTAGTATAAAATGTTATTTTTTTAACTATTGGTATTTCTCCTAAAATAGCTCCTTTAGATCCATATTTAAGAGTTTTAACATATTCACCTTTTTCATTTACTAACGCAGAGATCCCAGTATTTGCGCTTCTTGCAATTGCTCTCCTATTCTCTATCGCTCTTAACCTAGTTATACTTAATAATTGTTCATGACCAGGAGTTTCCCCCCACCAGGCATCATTGGATATGACTGCAAAAAAATCAGCGCCTAAACGAACATATTCAGTGCTGAAATCTCCATAAATTGACTCATAACAAATTACCGGAGCAGCTTTTATTTCTTTATATGGATGTTGAAAAATTGATCTATTGTTTTGAACAACTCTATTTGACACTGTTCCTCCCAAGTCAATCATAAATTTTCCAAAGATTGGCATTATTAAATCACTATAAGGAAGATTTTCAACTCCCACAACCAACTTTGATTTATGATAGAACTCAGTTGCTTCATTAATTGACACTGAAATTGCGGAGTTATAAAAATCAGCCCATAGATTTTGTTTAATTTTATTTGAAGTTTTGGTGCGTTTTAAATTAGAGTAAGTGTTATAAAATTGAATTCCAGATATAAGTTGTGTTTTTTCAAATCCAATTAATTTCTTTTTGATTTCAATATTTAATTGACTTTGCTCAAAGTTATTAAGCCTTTCTCCAAAACCATTAGCAAAATAAGTTTCTGGTGAAATTATGTAGTCGATTTCTTGGTCTTTGTAATCTTTAATTTGTTCAATAAGCATTTCAAGAAACTGAATATTTGAATAAAGGTATTTTTCCTCGTAAGGATCTATATTTGGTTGTATTGACAGTACTTTAATTTTTTCTTGGGATTCATCAATGTTAATATAAATTATTAATGAAATTAAAATAGGTATTACAATTGAAAAAATCCACTTTATAGATTTTTTTAAGACATCAGTAAATTTATAATCAACTTGTATTTTTTTAAACACTTCGAAAAGACCGATGTTTATAATTAAAATCCATAATGATCCACCAAAAACACCTGTAAATTCATACCATTGAATCCAATATATCTGTTCTGAAAATCCATTACCTAGTGTCAGCCAAGGCCATGAAATATCCCAGCTTAGGTGTAGTTTTTCAAAAGAGATCCAAATACTTATAAAAAAAACATATGCTCCTCTAATAGGAAGTCTTTTTTTACTCCAGTGAAATGATAAAAAAAGGATACTAAAAAACAGTGAATTAAAAATATTTGCTATTAGCATTCCTGAAAATGAAGCATTAATAAGCCACCATGTTGAGACTAGATTCCATAGTAAAAAGGTTAAATAGCTAAACGCCCATATTTTTAAAGCTTTATTTCTATCAGAACTTAAATTGATCTTTTTTTCTATAAAAAACAAAGGAATAAATATGAAAAACAATAAAACTGGATGCCCCCATACAGGCCAGCCAACTAAAAAAAGTAGTGCTGAAATAAGAGAAAGAGACCAGGGACTTTTTATTTTAATCATATAAAAGTGAAAGTTAATTTTTTTTATACTTTTTAGCTCTAATTACCATAAATATTTGTTTTTTTACTGTTAAATGCAAAAAGTTATAAAGCAAATCCCTAATTTAATTACAAGTGCCAACCTCTTATGCGGTTGTTTGGCATGTGTTTTTGCTGGTCTAAATCAATTTGAAGCTGCTTTTTGGACTGTTTTGTTGGGAATAACTTTTGATTTATTTGATGGAATGATTGCTAGGGTATTAAATGTGACCAGTGATTTAGGCTTACAGCTTGACTCTCTTGCTGATGTTATCACAAGTGGTTTCACTCCTGGAATTGTAGTTTACCAGCTGTTTATAAGAAGTGGAGTTCTTGTTACTGATTTTAAATTAAATTTCTTTTCTGAAGCTATTGTTTTTTCAATTGCTCCCTTAGCATTGATAGCTTTTCTTCTCCCAGTTGGTGCAGCATTTAGATTAGCAAAATTCAATTTACTTAAAACCAAATCCCTAGACTTTTTTGGATTACCAACTCCAGCAAATGCATTATTTTTCTGTAGTCTTCCATTAATGATTGCTCATCCATCATTTTCTTTTATTGCCTCTTTTTTTAAATCAGCTTATTTTTTAATTTTCTTGATTCTATTATCTGTTTTTATGATGAATAGTAGTTGGAGATTGTTTTCTTTAAAAACAAACTTTAAATTAGGAATTAAGGCTTTTATTTTTCCATTAATTCTTTTTTTAATTTCAGTATTAATTATTTATTTATATCAAGGCGCTGGTTTTCCTTTAATTATACTGATTTATTTGATTCTTTCAGCTACTAGAAATTGGGTTCTATTCCAAGCATGATTTTTTAAGTTTTCAGATTAAAGTTATATCCATTGATTGTTTAGTGCAGTAAGACTTCCTCCAGCATCTCCAGTGTTAACTATGTTTTTAGGTTCAATTAGCATTATTTTACATTCTTTATCTGAATATGGTTTATGTATTTCATTTTTAGGAACGACTATCATTTCTCCGCTATTTATTTCTATTATCTTGTCATTAAATTCAATTTTTAAAACTCCTTCTAAAACAATAAACACTTCATCTGTGTTATCGTGTTTATGGGGGATGAAATCTCCCTTAATCTTAACAAGTTTAAATTGATAATCGTTCATTTCAGCAATTACCCTAGGCGACCAATAATCTGAAAACAGATTTAGCTTATTTTTTAAATTAATTACTTTTTTCATTTTTCATTTTTATAATTTCATTTTGAATATATTTTCTTTCAATTTTTCCATTAAGATATTTGAAAGATTTTAAACAAAAGACTTCTTTAGGCTTTTCATATAGCCCCAATTCATTAAAACATAAGGTGTGATTTGAAGGTATTTTATTTTCAAAAACTAAAACTATTTGTTCACCAAGTTTTTCATGAGGAATCCCACATATTATAAATTTACTTGAATAAAATGGATTTAACTTTTTTTCAATTATTTCTGGATTAGTTTTAATTCCACCAGAATTAATAACATAATCTTTTCTTCCAATCCAAACAAATCTTGTCTCAGAGATCAATTCGACTATATCATTTGTTATAATAGGTCTTTTTGAAATATATGAAGCGTTAATTACTAAAACCCCATTTCTTGAACTGAATTCTACTCCCGGCAATGAACTAAATTCTTTTTCACCTTTACTTAAATTTTTGAGTGCAACATGACTCAATGTTTCAGTCATTCCATAAGTTTCATAAACCCCCTTGGTTTTATAAGTAATTTTTTCTTTTAAACTTTCATTTACAGGGCTTCCTCCAACAATTAAGCATTTAATTTTATTAATATTTTTAATTGAATTATTTAATTGATGAACAGTCATTGCCGCAAAATCAAAATTTTGATTTAATTTTTCTAGAGGTTTGTCACAAGGTTTTTTTATAACTAAATCAAGCCCTATTGTCAAGGCTCTAACTACCATCATTTTCCCTGCAATAAAACTAATAGGCAAGCATAATAAAGCCTTGTCTCCTTGCTTGAGATTAAAAAACTTTTTTGTTTTTTTTGCTGAAGAAATCATTTTACTTTTTTTTATAGAGTAAGTTTTAGGATTACCTGTAGATCCAGATGTTTGAACTTTAATTGTCCTCTTATTACTTAGCAAGTCGATAATAAAACTATAAACTTCATTGTTTTTAGAAGACTTGTTTTTGCAAAAACTTATGAGTTCGTTTTTAGTATAATGCTTACCATTTAACTTAAATCTGGAATTAATATTAAACTCTTTTTTAAACATTATTTAATTTATATACTTGTCAAACAATTTGGTTTCCCATTGAAGCTTGGGATTATATTTTAAATAACCATTTTCTATATAGTGAGGAGAGCTAATATTATTGGAATAGAGCATCCCTGTCCCTAAACCTTGTCTTAATGACGTGTTTTTATTGAAAAGCCATTGTGAAATGGAATTTAAACCAATATTACTTTCTAGAGCACTAGTTGACCACCATTTTATTCCTTGAGAATTTGCTAACTCAATCCATATGTCTGATTTTTTTAAACCTCCAATTAAACTGGGTTTTAAGATTATATATGAAGGCTTAACTTCTGAAAGTAATTGTTTTTTTTCCTTTATGTCATTTATTCCAATTAGCTCTTCGTCAAGAGCAATATCAATAGGAGATTTTTTACAAATTACAGCCATTTTGTCCCACTGTTTTACTTCAATGGGTTGTTCAATTGAGTGAATTTTAAAATTTGATAGTTCATCAAGTTTATTTAGAGCTATTTTAAAATCAAAAGATCCATTTGCATCAAGTCTGATTTCTATATCTCTATCTGAGTACTCTGATCTGATCGACTTTAAAAGATCTAATTCTAGAGAAAAATCTAAAGCCCCAATTTTAATTTTTATACAAGTAAAACCATTTTCAATTTTTTCTTTAATTTGGTTTTTCATAAAGGATTTTTCCCCCATCCAGATCAATCCGTTTATAGGTATAAATTCTTTTCCAGACATGAAATTAGATTTAAAGAGGTTAAAGGGAGTTGAATTATTATATGATAAATATGCTGTTTCAAGTCCAAATAATATTGAAGGATATTCTTGTATTTTTTTTGATAATTCATTAAATCCAAGATGGATATTTTCACAAACCTCTTTTAACTTGGATTCAAATGAAAAAATAGGATCTGGACTTAAACCATTTATTAAACTACATTCACCTATTCCATAATTTTCTCCATCCCTAATTAATATAAACCAACTTATTTTATTCTTTAAAACGCCTCTAGAAGTACCTCCAGGGATTTTAAATTTTAACACATGCTTAAAATAGAAGGCTTTCATATTTTAAATTAAATAAGCAAAGTTTATAGATAAACTAATTGAGTAAAAAACTGTTGCAAGAACTAAAGGTTTTAAAAAAAAATCAAATTCCTTTGGATCTTTAATTTTATAGACTCTATAAAGATCATAAACTAACCAAATTATATTAACAAAAGTTAATAGGGTTAATATTAAAGAACAACTTTTTTCTTTAATTAAGAATGAAACCATTAAAATTATAGAAATTGAAATTAACAAAAAATGATAAAACTTGGAGTTGTCTAAACCCATTCTTGCCGACATAGTTTTTTTACCCACCAATTTATCATTTTGAATATCTCTCATGTTATTTAGATTTAATACTCCTACAGATAAAAGACCAATGGTTAATGCAGGATATAAAAGTGATAGATTTAATTTTGAGGTGAAAAGAAAATTGGAGCCCAAAACACTAATTAAACCAAAAAAAATAAAAACAAATAAGTCTCCAAAACCTATATAACCATATGGGTTATTTCCAACTGTATATTTTATAGCAGCAATTATTGCTAATAGTCCTAAAATTAAAAATAAGAGTAAATAAAAAGGACTGTTTTTAAAAGAAGTAAACACTAGCGAAATAGTTAATAAAAAGGAAATAATAGAGGTTGCAATTATTATTATTTTCATTTCTTTTGAAGTAATTAAACCTGACTGAACTGTTCTTTTAGGACCAACTCTGTTTATATCAGTTCCTTTAACTCCATCTCCATAGTCATTTGCAAAATTTGATAAAACCTGATATGAAATAGTAGTTGCTATTGCAAGAAAGAAAATAGATGAATTAAAATTATTGTCAGTAAATGAAGCAAAAGAACCAACAAAAATACCTGAGACAGAAAGTGGTAAAGTTCTTAATCTAGCCGCAGAGAACCACAATTTAAATTTTGAACTGTTTTTATTAATCAACTATGTGTTATTTTTTATGGAAATTTAGGAAATTTTTTAAAGTCAGGTTTTCGTTTTTCAATAAAAGCATTTTTTCCTTCCTGAGCTTCTTCTGTCAAGTAATATAACAAAGTAGCGTCACCTGCAAGTTGCATTAATCCGTGTTGACCATCTAACTCTGCATTTAAACTTCTTTTTATCATTCTTAGCGCAAGTGGACTTCTTTCCTGCATAATTGAACACCAGTTGAGAACAGTTTCTTCTAGTTTATCTAAAGGGACTACTTTGTTTACCATCCCCATATCCAAAGCATCATTTGCTGAATATTGTTGACAGAGAAACCAAATCTCTCTAGCCTTTTTTTGCCCAACATGTCTTGCTAAATAGGAAGATCCAAATCCACCATCAAAACTACCAACTTTAGGTCCGGTTTGACCAAAAATAGCATTTTCACTAGCGATTGTGAGGTCACAAACTACGTGTAAAACATGACCACCTCCTATTGCATAGCCATTAACCATAGCGATTACGGGTTTGGGTATTTCTCTAATTTTTTTATGTAAATCCAAAACGTTTAGCCTCGGAACACCATCCTCTCCAATATATCCTCCAGATCCTTTTACATTTTGGTCTCCACCACTACAAAAAGCCTTATCTCCTTCTCCAGTTAAAACAACAACATCTATGTCGTTTCTTTCATGGCAAATATCAAACGCTTCTAACATTTGAATATTAGTTTCAGGCCTAAAAGCATTATATACTTCAGGTCTATTTATGGTAATTTTAGCAATACCAGTATAAATCTCAAACTTAATATCAGAGTATTTTTTAATATTTTCCCACATTATTTTTGTCATAATTTATTTGCAATAAAGATAATGTTTTATGTTTTTAAATTAATGTTTAAGATTCGGACAAATATTTAAAATAGCTTTTAAGAATTTTTGAACTAAGTTTTGATGAGGTTTTCACTTCTAGTATTTTAGGTTTATTCGATTTTTTAAAAAAGCTTTTTAAAGCTAATTTTAAACCTATTTTCGAACTTTTCTTTTGATAAATAAACCCATACATTTTTGCTAAATATTTAGCACTTAAATTATGTTGAGTTTCAATAAATTTTGAAAAAACAGAATTATCTTTAAAGCCAGGTAAAATTCTGAAAATTCCTCCACCTCCGTTATTTATAATTATAATTCTGAAATTTGAATTAATATAATTATTCCATAGACCATTAGTGTCATAGAGAAAACTTAAATCTCCTGTTATTAACAGGGTCGGAGTTTTACTGAAAACTGAATATCCAACTGCAGTTGAAGTACTTCCGTCTATTCCACTAGTGCCTCTGTTGCTATACATTGTGTAGTTATTCATTTCAAATAGTTGCAAGTATCTGATTGGTGAGCTATTAGCAACTTGAATATGGTATTCTGAGGATATTTTTGACGATAAAATAGAAAAAACTAATAAATCACTGAAAGGAATATTTCTAATATAATGTTTATGTAAACTTTTTCTATTGTTTGATAATTCTCTCCATATATTATTGTAGCCGGACCTAATATCATTAATCATTACCTCTTTGAAAAAGAAATTAGGATCTAATTTAATATGTTCAACACCTTTAAAAAAGGTATCTTTCGCGTCGCTAAACCCAACATGAAAATGTTTTATTGGAGAACAATTTCTAAGAAAATCTTTTATTTTTTTTGAAATAATCATTCCGCCTATTGTTATAATTATTTCTGGCTTAAGACTACTAAAAATCAAATCTCTGTTTTTGGAAATCTCAATTGGAGCAATTATTTGATCAATATTTCCAAAAAAAGATTTATCATGTAAATTAGAAGTTGATTCTGTTAAAACTACAACTTTTTCATATTTTGATAATTTACTGACAGTTTTTTTTAAAAGTGTCTCTGGGGCCAAAGAGCCAACCAGGACTAGTATTTTGAGAGATTTTTTAATTAAAATTTTAAATTCATTAATATCAGGCTCTTCATTTTTATACTTAATTATTTTTTTTGAGAGATTGATTGAAGGCCTTTTAGTAAATTCATAAAGAGGCTCTTCTAGAGGAATATTTATATGAACTGGTTTTTTAAATTGGATTGATTTTGAAAAAAAACTAAAAATTATTTCTTCATTAAAATTTTGAGTATCTGACTGAATTTTTTCAATTGACTTTATTTTCAATTCACTGTTCTTAATCAAGTTTTGTTTGTTACTAAGAAGAATTTTATCAGTTTCATGTACTACATCCTGAAGTAATGACTTTGAACATAAAACATTACTGCCAAAAACATTATTTTGATTTATTGTTTGGCCATCTCCAATGTTAATTTTGTAAGCTGGACGGTCTGCTGAAATTATGATTAAAGGAATTTCACTGTAAAAGGATTCTGAAACTGCGGGTGAGTAATTTAATAATGCTGATCCGGATGTGCATAAAACAATAGTTGGCTTATTTGTTTGTTGTGAAATACCTAAAGCAAAAAATCCTGCTGACCTTTCATCTACTATACTGAAACAACTAAACTTTTTATTAGACGCAAAGCTAACAGCTAGTGGAATATTTCTTGACCCAGGTGATATAACCACATTTGTAATTCCTAACTCAAGACATGTAAGTATAACAGTTTGTGCTGATGGGATTTTTGGATACATAATTTAAATAACAAATGTAAGAAATGAATTAATTTATTAATCAAAAAGAACATTTAACATTGTTGTTGACTTTTGTAAAATTTCTTCCCATTCATCTTTTGGTTCACTATCTTTTGTTATTCCACCTCCTACAAATATTCTAGCTATGTTGTTTTTAATATTTACTGACCTGAGGTTTACATACAGGTCACAGTTTTGGTCATCAATTAGACCTAAATATCCTGAGTAAAAAAATCTATTATGTTTTTCTTTAGAGTAAATACATGATAAGGCTTTTTTTCTGGGGATTCCTGCAGTTGCAGAAGTAGGGTGAAGTGCTTTAATTATTTCTCTAGGAGAGTTGTATGATTTTCCCGTAATAATAGTTTTTAAATGTTTGATATTCCCAGCTTTGGATGATCTTGTCTTTTCAAAATTTAAATCATCACAAAATGGTGCTAAGTTTTCTCTGATTTCTTCTTGTACAATCTTTTGTTCATTTAATTCTTTGTGCCCCCAATTAGAGTTGTCTAGTTTTTTAGTTCCAGCTAAAGCCATTGTGGAGAGACTTTGATTTTGCATTTTCAAAAGAGTTTCAGGTGTTGCTCCCATCCAGAAACCTTCATCAGGATGATAAAAAAGATAACAAAAATCAGTAGGATAGAGATTTAATAATTTTTTGAAATAATTAAAAATATTATAAGAATTTAAGCTAAAATCAAATGCTCTAGAATAAACTGTTTTAACTAAATCTGAATTAAAAATCTGTTTAATTACATCAGAGACGTCATTTAAATACTCATTTTTATAAACATCTAATTCTGTTATTATTTTTGATAAGATAGGGTTTTTATGTTTGTTTTTATTTATAAATTTTGTTGAAATTATATTATCTGAGGGGATTAAATAACCTTCAGAGTTTGTGTTGAATGGCATCATTATAAATCCAGATCCATGAGGTTTTTTTCCCCTCGATATATCTTTGTTGTTAGCTGAATGACATTCAACAATTGATTTATTGGGTAATCTAAATGAAGAAAAAGGAATGTTATTTTTATAATAGAAATTTAAATTATAAAAAAAATTAGCATTTGAAATCATAAATTAATATCTCTATTTATTAGCTAAATATATTGATGTAGCTCCTAACATTAAAGGTTTAATATCAATATTTTGAAAATCACATTTTTTTAATATTGAAATAAATTCTTTACCACTAGGAAATTTTTCTGCTGACTTTTGTAAATAATTATATGCAGATTTATCTTTAGAAAAAACTGACCCTATTAATGGAATGAATGACCTAGTGAATAATAAATAAAAATATTTAATAATATAATTTTGAGGAATTGATGTTTCAAGAATTATTATTACACCACCTTTTTTGAGGACTCTATTGCTTTCCTTTAATCCTTTTTCTAAATTTTGAAAGTTTCTCACACCAAAACCAATAGTTACTAAATCAAAACTTTCATCAGAATAATTAAGGCATTCTGCATCTCCAGACTCTAAAACAATTTGATTTGATAATTTTCTTAATTTAATTTTAGTTCTTCCTACCTCAAGCATTTTTCTAGAAATATCAACACCTGTTATTTTAGAATCATTGATCTTAGAAAGTTCTAATGCGATATCAGCAGTGCCTGTCGCTATATCTAAAATATGTTTTGGATTACTTGTTCTTGCAATTGAAACTATTTTTTTCCTCCATCTAATATCACTCCCAAATGTTAAGATTCTATTTAATAAATCATATTCAACGGAAATTGAGTCAAACATTTTTTCAATTTGAATTTTTTTGGAACTATTATTTGATTGATTAGGCTTCATGTTAACTTATTCAACAGTAATGGAATAATCTTGTGGAGTAAGATTTATGACCCCTAACTACTTTCCCACATCTAGATTCATTCTTTTTGTAAATATCAGGATTTTGTTTGTTACATTCTACTTAAAAATAATTTTGTTATATTGAATTATGATTTCCAAAAATAGACCCTCAAAAGTTTCAACAAACTTTTTAGACCAATTAGTAAAAATTTTGAGTTTTTCTCCTTCAAAAACTAGAAGAGAAACAACCAAACAAAAAAGAAATCAGAGAATATAGTTAGTTGAGAATCTCTATAATCGGTTGGGATACCTCCACGATATCCTCTCTATTGATTCTTTCTTCACTAATTTTACCCTTCTTATAGATGGAATGAACGTGATTGTTCTTAAAAGATACTTCCACGAGGTGTTTTTAACCCCTCCCCATTGAAGATTTGAGATATCTTTCTGTACCCAATAGGGGTAAGAAAATCCTCTTTATACCCACAAATTCGATTGAATAAATACTGTTGATATTCACTATAATTTGACTCCCAAAGTTTGGTGGTGGTAACTGATATTGTGAATGTTACGTGTGTAATTGAGGAGTAAGAATAACGAACACTTAATATTACTCCACGGT
>NZ_CEXPNT010000016.1:0-38441 GCF_982709265.1 Candidatus Marivariicella framensis
CTCACTGTTGTTTGAAACATCCAACGAAGTAAGCTGGTTTGCAGTTAAATATAAACTTGTGAGATTTATATTCTTTGATAAATCAATAGAAGTAAGACCTATGTTTCCAAGAGTGATTCTTTCAAGTGATACATTGTTTGTTAGATCAATAGAGGTCATTTGATTTGTTTGTCCAGATCCAGTATTTCCTAATTCTAGATTTTTAAGTAATGTGTTTGCAGATAAATCTAAAGAGGTTAATTTATTATTATTAATATATAACTCTTCAAGATTTAAATTATTTGATAAGTCTATTACATCAAGTTGGGTTGAGGCTAACCCCAAAATTGTTAATAAAGAGTTATTTGATAAATCTATAGAAGTTAGAGTTCCCACTCCATCCAAGGTTAGGCTAGTTAAAAGAGTATTATTAGATAAATCAATTGTCGGAATATTGCAGCGATCAAGAAATAATGCTTCCAATAATGGATTGTTAGTAACATCCAGAGATTCAAATCCATTTCCAACAGCAGAAAGATAATTTAAATCAGGGCTATTAGAAACATCAATTGTGTTAACCTGACTATTATCTGCATCAAGTCGTAAAAGATTTATATTATTAGAAAGATTAAGTGTTTCAATATTATTTTCAGTAACATTTAAAATTTGAAGAGAAATAAAGCTTTCTATTCCAGTCAAATCAAATATTTTAGGTGTTCTATTTTGCATTTGAAGGCTAGTTACACTTTCAATATCAGCTGTATTTATATAATCATCCAAAATATCATCATATCCCAAATCAATGAGTGCCTGTTCAAAACTATCATCTGGGACATATGTTCTTACCTCATTACAATTCAGTGAATATTCTGTTAATTCATCTTTTGTCCAATCAGAAGGAATATTAGCTAGTTGATCTGAATTAACTTTAATACAATTAAAACTTGAGGTCATCCCTTCAGCATAAAATGATATCAGTTTAGTATTGTTTGATACATCTAATGAGCTTAAGGGTGAATTGTTTACCCAAAGAAGTGAAAGCTCTAAGTTATTAGTAACATCCAAAGAAGTCAATTCAACATTTTGTAATTCTAATACCTCAAGTTCTGTATTATTTGAAACGTCTATAGATGTAATTGGGTTGATAGTTGCATAAATATATTTAAGCTTGCTGTTATTTGAAATATCTAAAGAGGTGAGTTGATTTTCATTTATATATAAATGATTTAGTTCTAAATTATTTGATAAATCAATTGAAGTAATATCTAAATTTCCAAGACTCAGATAAGTAAGTAGGGTATTGTTTGATAAGTCAATGGAAGCTATTTGATTTGTATATTCTGGACCAGAGCTTGTTAATTGCAAAGAAGTTAGATTGGTATTTGAAGATAAATCTATAGAGGTTAAGTTATTCCATCCAGCTGTTATATAATTCAAATTAGAGCTGTTAGACACATCCAATGAAGTAATTCCGTTAAAATCAGCATCTAACTGTAAAAGATTAATGTTATTGGACAGGTCTAGAACTGACACGCTATTATTTTTTAAAAATAAATCTTGTAATGCTAAAAAGTCTTCAATTCCTGTTAGGTCGGATATGTTTTTATCACTTATTTCAAGAGCGGTAACTTCATTTATATTGGATGTTAAAACATAATCATCCATTACATCATCATATCCCAAATCTATTAGTGCCTGTTCAAAATTATCATCAGGAATATTTGTTTTTACTGCACCACAACTCAATGAGAAAGAAACCCCTTCATCAAGAACCCAGGTGGAGGTATAATCATAACTATTTGATAAATCAACTAACTCCCATCCATAGCAAGCTTCCTGATTAGGATCTTGAGGATTAAAATTATCTGGAATTCCAAGATCTAGACAACTAGGTGGTATATTATTAATTTGTGTCTCACTTAAAGTAACACAATCAAACTCATTGTTTAACCCCCTAAATAGAGTAAGATTATTAATTGATGACAAATCCAATGATGATAAATTATTTACCTGTAGGGATAATATTCTGATTTGAGAATTGCTTGATAAATCAATTGAGTTTAAATCATTTTCTGATAAAACAACTATTTCAGCATTCGTATTATTCGATAAATCTATATTATCAATAAAATTATTCCTTAAATCAATAATTTTAATTAAAGGGTTGTTTGAAAGATCGATAGATTTACCTGCTGATTTAAAAATGTTTTGGGCTCTTAAAACTTCTAATTCAGTTTGATTAGATAAATCAAGACTTTCTAATTTCGAATTCCATATTCTCATTTTGTTTATTTTAGGAGAATTTGAAAGATCAAGATCAGTTACCAAATTATCATGAATATTAAGGAACTGAAGATTTGGAGAATTTTCTATTTCAAGTATTGATAAAGTAGGATTGTTATAAACATAAAGGTCTAACAAATTAGAATTATTATTCAGGTACAATTCTGAAAGTTGATTGTTAGCTAGGTCAACATAACTAAGGTTTGTATTAGAAGATAAATCTAAAACTCCTTCAATTTCATTACCGATATTGGATGTAATAGATTCTAACATGATAAAGTCTTGAATTCCTGTTAAATCATTTATATTTTTATCAGTAAGGTCTAAAAATGCAACTTGTTTAATATTACTCGTTAAAACAACACCGTCTAATACATCATCATATCCAAAATCTATTAGTGCTTGCTCAAAATTATTATCAGGAATATTTGTTGTTTGTAAAATCACATCACATTCATCAGAATATTGTGTATTATCGCTTTTAACCCAATCTGAGGGTATGTTTAATAATTGATCTGAACTTGTATTTATACAATTAAGATCTAAATTACCCTGAGAGTCAAGATCTATAAGCAATGGATTATTGGAAACATCCAAAGAGATGAGTTTGTTGTTAGAAAGGTTTAACTCTTCTAGTTTTGTATTGTTTGACAAATCAATTTCAGACAAATCGTTATTTACCATTGAAAGTCTTTTAAGTTCTAAATTATTAGAAACATCTAGATTTTTGGCTTGGCAAGTGCAAATGAGTTCTTCTAGATTTGGATTATTTGAAAGATTAATAACTCCATTAAATGTATTGATATTGTTTAATGCTAAAAATCTTAGACTAGGATTATTTGAAACATCAATGGAAACCAAAGTGTTTCTGTAAAAATCTGCATGTTCTAGAAGTGGATTGCCTGACAAATCTATAGAGCTAATTTGCATTGTTGAGCACTCTGAGCAGTCATTTCTTAAACTAAGTATTTTAAGCTTTGAAGCATTTGAAACATCTATATTAGTTAAATAATTTCCATTTAGATTTAGTTCATCTAAATTAGGGTTATTGGAAATATTAATTGATGATAAAATATTATTCCAGGCAAGTAGTCTTTCTAATAATGAATTATTTTCTAAATTGATTGACTCAATCTGATTATGATGAATAGTAACATTTGTTAGATTAACATTATTTGTAAGGTCTATTTCTGTTAAATTATTGGAGTGAATAGAAAGATTTTCTAAGTAAATATTGTTAGAAAAATCAACTTCATTAATCTCATTATTATCAAAAAATATTTCTTTTAGACTTATGAAATCTTCAATTCCAGTTAAATCATAAATAGTACCCTGTTCCGTTGAATTATCTGCTCGAAACGATTCAATAGAGGATATGGTTGAAGTATTAACGTAATCATCTAATATATCATCAAAACCTAAATCAATTAACCTTTGCTCAAAATTATCATCAGGAATATAAGTTTTATCCAGAACATCACCCGTTTCGCTTACTTCAGTTTCATAGTTTTCATCAACTTCACTTTCTATTGCTCCTTCAAATTGGCCAGGTACACTTAGGTTAAAATTGAAATTACTCCAAGGACTAGTTGAATTATCCTGACTTGGGGTTAAGTCAGCATCACTAATACTTCCATAGCCTAATAATTCTATTTCTGTATTAGATCTTACCTCAAAGTTTCCGTTATTTTGTCCTGAATTAGAGTTTACAGTATAGGTATAGTTTCTTCTAAGTATAATACTATGTATGTCCCAAAGAGGTAGTTTATTTGAAGTCTTTTTTCTTATTTTCCACTTACCTACTCCTCTATTAAAAAGTTCAAAATCAAAATTAGCTTGTATAGTTTTAGATTCTGTAAGAGTGAGTTCTAGAGGGTTTTCAACTCCTGTGTGGTCTCCACTCCAAGAAATAAAGTCAAAACCTTCTGCTGGTTGAGGAGTTAAACGAACAGTATCCCCAAAATCATAGTTGGTGTTTCCTGTACTAATAACCTCTAAGGTTTCCTCTAAAACTTCTCCTTCTCCTTCAATATTAACTTGAAGGTTAACTGTAATTAAATCAAAGACTGCTAATATCGTTTTAGCAGAGTTTACATTAACTTCAACAGGATTATCTGTAGATGTTAAATCTCCGGCCCATCCAGTAAATCTGTGTCCAAAATCAGGTGTTGCAGTTAATCGAACTAAACTACCTGAATTATATCTAGGATCAGAACCTTTACCAGAAGAAACCAATTCCTCTTTAATTGTTCCTTTACCATAAGCTGATAAAATTAAATTATACTTTGCTTTTTGAAAATTAGCATTGATCATAATATCTGAATTCACTGTAACGTTAAGTGGATTCTGTATAGATCCATTGGACCAATTCACAAATCGATATTCATCATCGGGAGTTGCTTTAATTGAAACAACTTTTCCTCCTGCATACTCTTCTCCAACAGAAACGTATTTACCTTCAGCATCATATTTTCCTCCTACTATACTTACAGTACCTCCTGTGTTAGCAATTACAGATAAAAAAAAATTACGAGGCTCATCCTTTGTGCAAGAAAAGACTAAAATAAAAGCAAGAAGGAATAACTTTTTCATTTACTCAAAAATAATAAAATTATAATTAGCAATAAATTAACCAAAATCAAATAAAGTTTATTTTTTTTAGTTATTTAGCCGAGAATTTAGAGAGGTGGCCGAGTGGTCGAAGGCGCACGCTTGGAAAGCGTGTATATGTCAAAAGCGTATCGAGGGTTCGAATCCCTTCCTCTCTGCAACTATCTTTGTGAGCCCTTGCTATTAGTGAGGGTTTGTTTTTTTAGTGTCCATTTAGCCAAAAGTTATAGATCCATCATAATATTCTTATGATTTTATTCATCCTTTCACTATAAACTGCCTTAAGAATTGGATACTTTAAAATAACTTTATTTTCCTATCCTGTAGAATAGTTTTATTTTAACTTCATATACTTTCTTCTTATTATCTTTAAGCATTTACAAAAGGTATATGAGTACCAAACTAAAAACTAAAAACTAAAAACTAAAAATTACAAAATGCAAACAACCAAATCTCTTTGTTATGTTGCGCTCATGTTGTGTGTGACATCCATCCTTTTTTTAAGTTGTAATCCATCAAAAGAATCTAAAAGCAACGATTTATGGACCACTTTAGAGCCTTTACCATTAGACCCTACTATTGAAGCTCAAATTGATGAAATACTTCCTAAACTTACTTTAGAACAAAAGGTAGGCCAAGTAATTCAGGGCGATAGTGGGTCTATAACTCCGGAAGAATTAAAAGAATACCGATTGGGCTCTGTATTGAGTGGAGGAAATTCTGCTCCGGGTCCATTGCCATATGCCGACTCAAAAACGTGGCTTGAAATGGCAGACAAATACTACAATGCCTCAATTGATAATGAGGGTGTTGAAATAGCTATTCCTATCATTTGGGGAATTGATGCCGTGCATGGGCATGCCAATTTAAAGGGCGCCATTGTTTTTCCTCACAATGTTGGCTTAGGCGCCATGAACAATCCTGATTTAATTGAAAAAATTGCACGTGTTACTGCACATGAATTAACCGTGTCTGGACATGATTGGACTTTTGCTCCTACCCTTGCAGTACCCCAAGATTTGAGATGGGGAAGAAGTTATGAAGGGTTTTCAGAAAACCCTCAAATTGTGCAGTCTTATGGAGACCGTATTGTAATTGGTTTACAAGGAGAATTTGGTGCAGACGATTTTATGGGCGATGGAAAAGTAATTTCTAGTGCCAAGCATTTTTTAGCTGATGGTGCTACTCAAAACGGAGTAGATCAAGGTGATGCTTTGATTAGTGAAGAAGAATTAAGTATAGTTCATGCTGCTGGATATTACAGTGCTATTCCTGCTGGTGTGCAAACAGTTATGGTTTCATTTTCTAGTTGGCAAGGAAGAAAACTACACGGCGATAAAGAATTGTTAACCGATGTATTGAAAGGAAAAATGGGTTTCAATGGATTTGTAGTTGGTGACTGGAATGGTCACGGTCAGGTACCAGGATGTACCAATACAGATTGTGCACAATCGTTAAATGCAGGATTGGATATGTATATGGCGCCAGATAGTTGGAAAGGCCTGTATCAAAGCACTCTACAACAAGTAAAAGATGGAACCATTCCTATGGAACGTTTAGACGATGCCGTTCGTCGTATTATTAGAGTAAAACTCGCATCAGGTATTTTTCATAAAGGTGCTCCGAGTACCCGTCCCAATGCGGGTAACGAAAGCTTTTTGGGCTTGCCAGAACACAGAGCCATTGCAAGACAAGCGGTAAGAGAATCTATGGTACTGCTTAAAAATAACAACCAAGTATTGCCTATTGATGCTTCTAATACAATATTGGTTGTTGGAGATGGTGCTGCTAGTATTTCTAAAGCCAGTGGTGGATGGACACTTTCTTGGCAAGGAACTGGTCATACAAACGATGAATTCCCGAATGGGGCATCTATCTTACAAGGCATTGAAGAAGTCGTTAATGAAGCAGGCGGAAAAGTAATTTTCTCTCCAAATGGTGATACTTCTATAAAAGCTGATGCTGTGATTGCGGTATATGGAGAAGATCCTTACGCAGAATTTCAAGGAGATCGTGACAACTTAGACTTTGTTCCCAACGGATTTAACGTTAATAAATTGGCTACTTATAAAAACAAAGGAATTCCTGTAGTATCTGTATTCTTATCCGGACGGCCAATGTGGACGAATACAGAGATTAATAATTCTGATGCATTTGTTGCTGCATGGTTGCCTGGAAGTGAAGGGGGGGGTGTTTCTGATCTATTATTCCAAAGAGATCCATCATACGATTTCATGGGTCGATTGTCTTTTACATGGCCAGCCAGCGCTGTAGTTTCTGAAAACAATGAAGCTCTATTTAAATTTGGGTACGGACTTAACTATGCTAGTACAGAGAATCTTGATGTATTCCCAGAAAAATCCGGATTAGAAAATAGCGACGTAGCTTCAACAGGTAAATTCTTCAGCAAAGGAACTGCAGTTGCTCCTTGGAGTTTATGGCTAAGCTCTGGAGATTTGATAAAGCAAATCGTAAGCTTCCCAACATCTGTCGGCGGATTGATTATAAGTAAAACAGACCATATAGCTCAAGAAGATGCCTTACGAATTAACTGGACCAAATCTGATGGAGATTATTTGCGTATTTCTTCTGCTAAGTCAAATGATATGGCACGTCAGTCAAATGGGGCTATGGAATTAACTTTTAATGCAAAATCATTTACTGGTTCTGATGCTGTTGTACAAATTGGCCAATGTGATGACAGTGCTACCTGCGATAACACATTAGACATTACCATAAGTGGTGACTGGAACGAGTATAGAATAAGCTTAAGCTGTTTTGAAAAATTAGGACTAGATATGACCAATATCACTTCTGCATTAGTAATCAAAGCACGAACAGGTATTGATATTGGATTGGGCAATGTGCGTTTGGAATCAGATTTAGATGCCAAACCTGGTTGCGATGGGAATTAACATTTTATATAATAGTACAAGAGCCTTCCTCTCTGCAACTATCTTTGTAAACCCCTATTATATAATAGGGGTTTTTTTGGTGTAAGGTTTTGTTGTTTAATAGTTAGGTTTTCTTCGATATAAAATAATTCAGTACTTTAATTAATAAATTCAAAATCAATTATAATGAGAGCATTATTAGGGTTCATTTTACTTTTTAACTTCACTTCACATTCTTGGAGTCAAGATCGACTTACAGGAGAAATTTTTACAACTCGTTCAGAAGTTCTTGCTCAAAACGGAATGGCTGCAACTAGTCAGCCTTTAGCTACTCAGGTAGCTTTAGATATTCTTAAAAAAGGAGGTAGTGCAATGGATGCAGCTATTGCAGCAAATGCAGTGCTTGGGTTAGTAGAGCCTGCAAGTTGTGGAATAGGGGGAGATATTTTTGCTATAATTTGGAGCGCTAAGGAAAAGAAATTATATGGTTTTAATGGGAGCGGTAGGGCTCCAAAATCTTTAAATATTGATTACTTTATTGATAAACAGATGAAATATATTCCGTTTTACGGACCCTTACCAGTTTCTGTGCCTGGTTGTGTTGACGGCTGGTTTGAAATGCATAATAAGTTTGGTGTCTTACCAATGGTTGAGATTTTACAACCCGCTATAGATTACAGTAGAAATGGTTTTCCTGTTTCTGAAGTAATAGCTTATGAAATGGAATCTAATTATAAAAACCTAGTTGAAATTCCTGGTTTTGCAGAAACATACTTGATAAATGGAAAACCTCCAAAAAAAGGTGAAATATTTAAAAATATTGATTTAGCCAATACTTATGAGAAAATTGCCAAAAAGGGAAGAGATGCTTTTTATAGAGGAGAGATTGCCCGAACTATAGACGCGTTTATGTCTAAACATAATGGTTTTCTTTCTTATGAAGATCTTGCAAGTCATAAGTCTAATTGGATTGAGCCTGTATCTTCTAACTATCGCGGATATGATATTTGGGAATTACCTCCAAATGGACAAGGTACTGCGGCTTTACAAATGTTAAATATATTAGAAGGATATGACATAGCATCTATGGGGTTTGGAAGTGCTGATTATCTGCATGTTCTAACTGAATCCAAAAAGCTTGCTTATGAAGACCGTGCTAAATTTTATGCGGATCCAAGTTTCAGTAAAATACCTTTAAAAGAACTTCTTTCTAAAGAATATTCTGAGAAAAGGCGAGCTCTAATAGATGACGATAAAGCTGCAAAAATTTATAAAGCTGGAGATCTAGAAATTGAAACAGGAAACACCACCTATTTAACTGTTGCTGATAAAGACGGAAATATGGTATCACTTATTCAAAGTATATATTCTGAGTTTGCTTCAGGAATGGTGCCTGATGGTTTAGGTTTTGTGCTACAAAATCGTGGTCAAATGTTTAATGTGCAAGATCGTAATCACGCAAATGCGCTTGAACCAGGTAAACGTCCATTTCATACAATTATCCCGGCATTTATTACTAAAGATGGTAAACCATTTATAAGCTTTGGCCTTATGGGAGGTTCTGTGCAGCCTCAAGGACATGCTCAAATTGTTATTAATTTGATAGATTTTGGGATGAACCTTCAAGAAGCTGGAGACGCTCCTAGAATGCGTCATCGAGGAAGTTCACAGCCAACAGGTTCAAAAATGACCAATGGTGGTACTTTAAACCTAGAAAGCGGTTTTGACTTTAAGTCTATTCGTGAATTAAGAAAAAAAGGACATAATATTTCATTTTCAGTTGGTATATATGGAGGATATCAAGCAATTGGCGTTGATACTAAAAACAAGGTTTATACCGGTGCTTCAGAATCTCGAAAAGACGGTCAAGCTTCTGGATATTAGCGATTATAATTCCTAGAACCTCCAGACGATCGACCAGAGTTTTTGGAACGATTATGGTTTGACTTATGACGATTACCTCCTTTTTGTTTAATAGGATCAGGTTTAATATTTGGATCAGGTTCAAAACCTTCTTTTGTCTCTGAGGGAATGGAGCTTCCAACTAATTTTTCGATATCTTTTAAATATACTTTCTCATCTACACAAACTAATGAAACAGCTTCACCTTTAGCTCCAGCTCTTCCAGTTCTTCCAATGCGATGAACGTAGTCTTCTGGAACATTGGGTAGTTCAAAATTGATAACATGAGGAAGTAGTGGAATGTCTAGTCCTCTTGCTGCAATATCTGTTGCAACTAAAACTTTAACCAAACGTTCTTTAAACCCTGCCAATGCTTTTGTTCTTGCACCTTGACTTTTATTTCCGTGAATTGCAGCAGCAGATATATTTGCTTGAATTAACTTTTTAGTTAGTTTGTTTGCTCCGTGCTTAGTTCGGGTGAAAACTAGTACTTGAAACCAATTACCTTCCTTAATTAGTTTGATTATGAGCTCTGTTTTCCTACTCTTATCAACCTTGTAAACTCGTTGGATTATAGCATCAACAGTAGTATTTCCTGGTGTTGCTTCAATCATTACAGGCTGATTTAAAATTCCTTTAGCAAGAGCTTTAATTTCCTTTGAAAAAGTAGCAGAAAATAAGAGGTTCTGTCTTTGCCTAGGAAGCAGATTCATTATTTTATTTATATCACGTTGAAACCCCATATCTAGCATTCTATCTGCTTCATCTAGCACTAAAATTTCTACATTGGATAATGAAAGAAATTTTTGATTGTGTAAATCTAATAATCGTCCTGGTGTAGCAATTAAAACATCAATTCCTTTTCTTAAAATAGATACTTGTGGCTTTTGATTTACACCTCCAAAAATTACAGTAGAACGAATATCAACATAAGTACTGTATTCTTTCACATTTTCAAATACCTGTGCAGCTAATTCACGAGTTGGTGTTAGAACTAATGCTCGTATTTTACGATTTTTTCTAGTATTTTGTTTGAAAAGAATTTGGAGTAAGGGAAGGGTGAATCCAGCAGTTTTTCCTGTTCCAGTTTGAGCAGATGCTAAAACATCCTTTCCTTTTAGAATTAGTGGTATTGATTTTTCTTGGATTAGGGATGGCTTTGTATACCCTTTTTCTTGTATTGCTTTTAAAAGCGAAGGCTCTAGGCCGAGATCGTTAAATTTCATAAGGAAGAGCTTTAATAATGCTCTTAAGTGTAGTGTAACTTTATACCCAATTTATGACTGAACTAAATTCAGCATTTTTTTTGATAAATTTTTTTTGAGTAAAGTGGGTGCTCAGTTAGATTATTAATTTCCATCAAAGATATATTTTTTATGTCTTTTATTATTATTAACGGTTAAATAATTAATTTACAATAATATAAAAAAGAGAATATAGAGTTGAAATTCTATAATTTTTATAAATAATTGACTAAATTATTTTGTTAAATGTTAGACTATTATTTAGCTGATTAAAAAATTATAAAACATATCTATTTTTTTTTATCTTTAACGCTCATAATTAACAAGAACAAAATTATATTAAAATGAAAAAATCATTCATTGCATTCGCTGCCGCGAGTATTTTTATGTTAAGCAACAATTTAACTGCAAATACAATTTCTATCGATAACATAGATAATGTAACTGCTTTTCAAGATGCTGATGAAGCAGAAATAGCAGCACCATCTTTTACACAGGAATTAAAAAATCGTTTTATAGAAGGAGGACCAGGATTTATGGGAATCGTTTTAATTTGTTTAATCCTTGGATTAGCTATAGCAATTGAACGTATTATATATTTAAATTTAGCATCTACCAATACCCAAAAGTTAACTTCTGGAGTAGAAGAAGCATTATCTTCGGGAGGAGTAGAAGCTGCAAAAGAATTATGTAGAGATACAAAAGGACCTGTAGCATCTATTTTTTATCAAGGTTTAGACCGTATGGACGAAGGTGTTGAAAGTGCCGAGAAAGCTGTTGTAGCTTACGGTGGTGTTCAAATGGGTCAATTAGAAAAAAATGTTTCTTGGATATCTTTATTTATCGCATTAGCTCCTATGCTTGGTTTCATGGGGACAGTAATAGGTATGATTCAAGCTTTTGATAAGATTGAAGCTGCTGGAGACATGCAGCCATCTCTTGTTGCTGGAGGTATTAAAGTTGCACTTTTAACTACTGTTTTTGGACTAGTAGTAGCAATTATTCTTCAAGTTTTTTACAATTATATTATTGCTAAAATTGACAGTATAGTAAACGATATGGAAGATGCTTCAATTACATTAATTGATATTCTTGTAGCTAATAAAAAATAAATCAACTAACATTTCGAAAAATGAATTTTCAAAATATTATTAAAATAGTAAGTGGCTTATTAGGTATATTAGGTGTTGTTTTCCTTTTAAGAATAATGGGTCTGGGCAATGACCAAATCAAAATGAATGCTAGTATGGGAGATTACTCATCAGTAAGCCCCCTCATAACATTAGCTCTGATCATTTTATCAATTGCTATAGTTGTAACATTAGTTTTCTCAATTATTACTTTAGCCTCTGATCCAAAAAAACTAAAGAAAGCAATGATAGCTTCAGGTCTGTTTTTATTAGTTATAGCTATAGCTTATGGTGTTTCTGAAGGTGTTGAAACACCTATGAAAGACGATAAAGTTCTTTCTGCTGGCGGTTCAAGACTAGTAGGTACAGGGATTGTATCTTTCTATATACTTACCGTTATCGCATTTGGATCTATGATGTTTTCAGCAATTAAAAAAATTATTAAAAAATAAATAATTATGCCAAAAAGATCAGCACCAGAAGTTAATGCAGGCTCAATGGCGGATATTGCTTTCCTGCTTTTGATTTTCTTTCTTGTAACTACGACTATTGAAACCGATAGTGGACTTAATAGAAAGCTTCCTCCTATGGAAGAAGTTATTGATCCACCTGTAATCAAACAGAAAAATATTTTTACTGTTGTAGTAAACAAAAACAATCAATTACTTGTTGAAGAAGAATTAACAGACATATCAGAAGTTAGGTTATTGGCTATGGAGTTTCTTGATAATGGGGGAGGAGTAGGCGAAGATTCATGTGACTATTGCCAAGGTAAAAAAAATCCTTCGTCTTCAGATAATCCTGACAAAGCTATTGTTTCTTTAAAAAATGATCGTGAAACATCTTATAAAGTATATATCGCTGTTCAAAATGAATTAGTTGCAGCTTATAATGAGCTAAGAAATAGAGAATATTTAAGATTAAATCCAATGAGTGGTATGAATTTTGTTCAAGCCAATAGTCGTTATTCAGATCCAAGAACTTCTCCAGGAGAAAAGGAAAAACTCAAACCACAATTAAGTATAGTTAAACTAATGTATCCTCAGAAGTTGTCAGAGGCTGAACCAAATAAAAGCTAATATGTCTAAGTTTAAAAAGAAAAAAGGAGGAGAATTACCTGCAATTTCAACTGCATCACTTCCTGATATTGTATTTATGTTATTATTCTTTTTTATGGTAGCCACTGTAATGAGAGATAGTACCTTAATGGTAAACAACTCACTTCCAGCTGCTGATCAAGTTCAAAAATTGGATAAAAAAGACAGAGTAATGTATATATATGCTGGTAAACCATCCTCAAGATATGAGGATAAATATGGATCAGCTGCACGTATTCAGTTGAACGATAAGTTTTCTGTAGTTGAGGATGTTGGAGCTTTTGTTTTGGCTGAAAGAGCTTCTAAGAGGCAAGAACTTCAAAATGTACTTACAACTGCATTAAAAGTTGATGGTGATACAAAAATGGGTTTGGTTAGTGATATAAAGCAAGAACTAAGAAAAGTTAATGCTTTAAAACTAAACTATACAACACGAATTGGTGAGTATACACAAAACATAAATTAAAGTATTTTTACTTTGTAAAAAGTACCTTTAAGGTGCTTTTTTTTTTACTTAATTTTAAGTAGATAAATCATTATGAGCTACAACTATATATTTTTATTTTTGACTAGTATATACTTCTCTTATGGACAGATAAACTATTCCATTCCAGACTCGCTAAATAATTTAAAATATAGAGAAGATCAATTTTATATAGGAGCTAATTATGTCCTTATAAAAGGAGTAAATCAATCGATCCAACAAAATAATTTTTCTAGTCAAATTCATTTTGGTTTTCTCAGAGACTTTCCTTTAAATAAAAAAGGAAATTGGTCAATTGCGATGGGTTTGGGACCATCTTATACTCAATTTCAGTCTAATATAGACTTTAAAACGGGTTTAATATCACCGAGTTTTAATTCAGCAAAATATATCTCACTAAATTTGCCTTTTGAAATAAGGTGGAGATCATCAAGCTCCACTTCATTTAGTTTCTGGAGAATCTACCTAGGTAGTCAACTTCAGTATAATTTTATTTCTGACAACTTAAGTTCGTTAAAAAATATAACAACATTATCAACTATAAATTTAGGATATAATACATGGAATTTTTCCTTAGGATATGACTTATCTAATAGACTAGTCGATTCTGTAAATAATGAAACTACTCAATTCAAGTTACTGACAATTGGCTTGATTTTTTATCTTTTATAATTAAATTTCTTTTCTCAATCTTGCTACTGGTAAACCTAGTTGTTCTCTGTATTTAGCTACAGTTCTTCTCGCTACTATGTAACCTTTATCCTTTAAGCTTTCTGAAATAGCAAGATCAGCTAAAGGGTTTTTTTTATTTTCTGTTGATATAAGTTCTTCTAAAATATTCTTTACTTCAATACTTGAAATATCTTCACCATCATTATTCTTCATTCCTTCTGAGAAGAAACTTTTAACTAACTTAATTCCATATGGAGTATCTATATATTTACTGTTAGCAACTCTTGAAACGGTTGAGATATCCATATTAATTTTATTAGCAATATTTTTTAAAATCATTGGCTTTAAACATTTTTCATCACCAGTTAAAAAATATTCATTTTGATGATCAATTATGGCTTTTATTGTAATAAATAAAGTCTGATATCTTTGATTTATGGCTTCAATAAACCATTTTGCAGAATCTAACTTTTGTTTTATAAATTGAACCGCTTCGTTATTAGCTTTATTTTTTGACGAAGACTCCTTATAACCCATTAACATTTCTTTATAATTAAGAGAAACATGAAGCTCTGGAGCATTTCTCCTATTTAATGTAACATTTACTTTTCCATCATCAATTGTTAGTATAAAATCAGGTATAATTTGATTGGTTCTACTATCATTATACAGTGTTCCCCCAGGTTTGGGATTAAGTTTTGAAATCGATTCAATAATTAGCTTTAGCGTCTCCTCTGTGATCTTATATTTATCAATAAGCTTTTGATAATGTTTTCTTGAAAACTCATCAAAAGATTCTATCATGATTTTTAGAGCTAACTCTAAAATCTCACTTTTAGTTGTCTTTCTTTTTAGTTGAAGAATTAAACACTCTTTTAAATCTCTTGCCCCAACACCTGGAGGATCAAGTGTTTGAACTTTTTTTAAAACAGTATTTACTTCGTTAATTGTTACAAATATGTTTTGAGAAAATGCTAAATCATCCACTAAATCATCGATATTGCGTCTGATATACCCACTTTCATCAATGCTGCCAATTAAAAAATCTACTATTGGATTTTCATTCTTATCCAAAATTAAATTTTGCGCTTGACTTTTTAAGTTCTGATGAAACGAAATTCCTCCTGAAACTGGGATTATTTTACCATCATCTTCATCTGAACTGTAATTGTTGACTTCTGTTCTATAAGAAGGTATCTCATCATCATTTAAATACTCATCAATATTAATATCTTCAGTCTCTTTAATCTTAGATTCATCATAATCATCAGTAGTTGATTCTTTTCCAGTTTCTAGTGCAGGGTTTTCACCAATCTCACTCTGTATCTTTTGCTCAAACTCTAATGTAGAAAGTTGAATCATCTTCATTAACTGAATCTGTTGAGGAGAAAGTTTTTGAGATAGCTTTATGTTAAGTTGTTGCTTGAGCATTAAACTTTTTATTTATATCAAAGGTAGAAAAATAAGATATAAGTAAAATTTAAAAAGATGCGTTTTGAGGTGTTCTAGGAAATGGGATTACATCTCTAATGTTTCCCATTCCTGTTGTAAATTGAACTAATCTTTCAAAACCTAAACCAAAACCACTGTGGGGAACACTTCCAAACCTTCTAAGGTCTAAATACCACCACAATTCATTTTTATCAACTTTCATGTCTCTCATTCTTTTCTCCAAAACATTTAATCTTTCTTCCCGTTGAGAACCCCCTACAATTTCTCCAATACCAGGAAATAAAACATCCATTGCTCTAACAGTTTTTTGATCTTCATTCATTCGCATGTAAAATGCTTTTATTCTGGCAGGATAATCATATATTATTACTGGGCACTTAAAATGTTTTTCTACTAAAAATCTTTCATGTTCACTTTGTAAATCAACACCCCATTCATTAATTTTATATTTAAATTTATTTTTTTTGTTAGGTTTGCAGTTTTTTAAAATATCTATGGAATCAGTATAAGTAATTCTTTTAAAATTATTATTTACAACAAAATTAATTTTTTCAATTAAACCCATTTCACTTCTTTCAAGCATGGGTTTGTTTTTTTGTTCATGATTATGACGATCATCAAGAAATTTTAAATCTTCACTACATTTTGACAAAATTTTACTTAACACAGATTTAATAAACTCTTCTGCTAAATTCATATTATCATTTAAATCATAGAAAGCCATTTCAGGTTCTATCATCCAAAACTCTGCTAGGTGTCTTGTTGTATTAGAGTTTTCTGCTCTAAATGTTGGCCCAAATGTATAAACATTACCAAGTCCCATTGCATAGCTCTCTGCCTCAAGTTGACCCGAAACAGTTAAATGAGTTTTTTTTCCAAAAAAGTCTTTTTTATAATCAATATTTTTTTTGGAAATATCAGACGAAAGAGTAGTTACTTTAAACATTTCTCCAGCACCTTCAGCATCACTTCCAGTTATAATTGGGGTGTTTATATAGTAAAACTTTTTTTCTTGAAAAAATTCATGAACTGCAAATGAAAGAATAGATCGTATTCTCATTATTGCATTAAAAGTTGTTGTCCGGATTCTTAAATGTGCTTTTTCTCGAAGAAACTCTAAACTGTGTTTTTTTGGCTGAATTGGATATAAGTCGGGATCTGATTCACCAATTATTGATATTTCATTTACAATTATTTCTAGATTTTGACCACTTCCCTGGCTTACAATCAAATCTCCAATAATTTTAACAGCAGCACCAGTATTAATTTTTTTTAAAAGTGCACTATCTGTGTTTTCATAATCAATTACACATTGAAGATTAGTAATACAAGAGCCATCGTTTATTGCTATAAACCTATTACCTCTAAATGTTTTAACCCATCCATAAACCTCAATATTTTTTTTTGTCTTATTATCATTAAGAAGGTCATCAATTTTTTTCATTATTGCTTATAATTTCAGCTAACACAAATATACTAATTTGGTCAAGTATATGTGTTAAGATATCATTGTTGATTTTCTTCTATAATTTTAATTTTGGGTTTTTTCATAACTTTTTCATTACTCACTTTTCCTTCCATAGATATTAAAAGAGAAGGGAGTAAAATCAAGTTTGCTAGCATTGCAAAAAGTAATGTAACTGAAACCAAACCTCCTAGAGCAACTGTCCCTCCAAAATCAGAAGTCATAAAAACCGCAAATCCAAAGAAGAGTACAATCGAAGTGTAAAACATGCTGACTCCAGTTTCTCTTAAACTAGAATAAATAGCAGGTTTAATTTTCCAATTATTTGAGCTTAACTCTTGTCTGTATTTTGCTAGAAAATGAATCGTATCATCAACTGAAATACCAAAAGCAATACTAAAAACAAGTATAGTTGATGGTTTGAGAGGTATTCCGCTAAATCCCATGACACCTGCTGTAATAATTAGAGGAAGTATGTTTGGAATTAGAGAAATAATAATCATTTTATATGATCGAAACATATAGGCCATAAACAATGCAATCAAAAGTATTGCTAGTGAAAGTGACAAGAAAAGATTCTTAACTAGATATTTTGTTCCTTTTAAAAAAAGTAATGATTTTCCTGTTAATAATACATCAAACTTTTCTGAAGGAAATATTTTTTTAAGACTTACTTTCAAGCCTTTTTCTATTTCTTCAATCCGCTTAGTATTAATGTCTTTCATGAAAGTAGTTACTCTTCCATATTGTCCCGTACTATCAATATAATTGGATAATAAATTCACTTCATTATTTGCATTATTTATATATTTAGATATGAACCTGTTTTCTTGTGACGTGGGTAGTTTGTAATAATTTGGATTTCCATTGTAATAAGCTTGTTTGGCAAACTTAAATGCGTTTATAACTGATATTGGAGGAGCTAATTCTAGGTATTCTTCAATGTGATTTTGAAATTCATCTATTCGTCTAAGATTAGCTAAGCTATAAACTCCATTTTTTCGTTTTGTATCAATTAAAACTTCTATTGGGACAACACCTGAAAACTCATCATCATAAAATTTAAGATCTTTAAAAAAATTAGATTTTTTTGGCATATCCTCAATCAAACTTCCTGATATTTCAATTTGATAAATACCAATTATTCCAAATATCAGTCCTAACAATGAAATTATATAAACATTAATTCTATTGTGCTTAACATTATTTTCCATCCATTGAACAAATTCATCAATTGCTTTATTTTTAAGATGTTTTAAATGTTTAGAACTTGGAATTGGAAGAAAACTATATATTATAGGTATTAAAAATAAGGAAAGTAGAAATATTCCGAAAATATTAATCGACGCAACAATTCCAAATTCTTTAAGTATTTTACTATCAGTGAGAATGAATGTTGCGAATCCACAAGCAGTTGTTAAATTAGTCATTAAAGTTGCATTTCCAATTTTAACAATGACTCTTTGAAGAGATTTTATTTGATTCCCATGTTTTGCAACTTCTTGTTGATACTTATTAATTAAAAATATGCAGTTTGGAACACCTATCACAATTATTAATGGAGGTATTAGTGCTGTTATAACTGTTATTTCATAACCTAGAAACCCAAGCAGTCCAAAGGACCACATTACCCCTATTACAACTACTAAAAGCGAAATTAATGTTGCTCGAATTGATCTGAAAAATAAAAAGAAAATAAATGAAGTTAAAGCCATTGCAGACAAAACAAAAACACTAATCTCATCTACTATGTTTTGAGCATTTAAAGTTCTAATATATGGCATGCCTGAAACCTTAAGATCTAAATTGTTTTCTTTTTCAAAAGACTCTATAAGGGGGATAAAAACATCAGTAATGAAAATTTTTCTTTGTTTAGTATTAACTACAGAAGGATCCATATATATTACAGATCGTAATGTCTCATTTGATTTGCTATAAATTAAATTATTATAAAAAGGAAGTTCTAAAAATAACTTTTCTTTAAACTTAGAGATGTCATCTTTGCTAAGATTATTATTTTTTAAAATTTGATTTACTTCAAATTTTTCTTCTTCTATGTTTTTGATTAAATTTTTAAGATTTGAAGTGCCAATTGTGTAATCTATTTCATTTAATTCTGATAATTTTGTATTCAAAGAATTCCATGCTTGAAATTTTTTTACATTAAAAATAGTTGAGTCTTTAACAGCTATAAGTAAAACATTTCCTTCATCTCCAAATTGTTTTATGAATCCATTATATTTAACATTATCTATGTGTTTATCAGGTAATAAATTTGCTTCAGAAAAAGTAAAACGTATATATTGCCACTGACCTATCCAAAAAATAGTAAAAATTAATATTCCAATTAAAATTAAAATTCTATTTCTAAGTATCAAGCGAGCAATAGCTTCCCAGAAACTCAAATTATTTTTATTTTTCATATTGGAGTATCAGCTAGAGAAAAATCTAAACTGTTAAAATTTCTTTTTCTTTATTAAAAAACAAATCATCCGTTTTTTTTATGAAAGAGTTGGTTAAGTTTTGAATATCCAATTCTAGATTGTTTTTCATATCATCTGAAATTTCAGATTTTTTAACATCATCATTTGCTTCTTTTCTAGAATTACGAATACTTACTTTAGCATTTTCAGATTCATTTTTTGCTATTTTAACCAATTGAACTCTTCGTTCCTCTGTCATTGGAGGAATATTTATTATGATTGAGTCACCATTGTTCATTGGAGTAAAACCAATATTAGCAATTAAAATAGCTTTTTCAATATCTCCCATTAATCCCTTCTCCCAAGGTTGAATTGTTAAAGTTCGAGAATCTGGTGTGCTTACATTTGCGACCTGACTGAGTGGAGTTTGAGAGCCATAATAATCAATCATGATGTTAGATAACATTATTGGATTTGCTTTTCCTGCTCTAATATTAAGTAATTCTTTTTCAAGATGCTTAGTAGCATTAATCATACTTTCTTTTGTAGACTCGAGAATAAATTCTATTTCTTCCATGATATATTAAATATAAACCTTTGTGCCTATTGCTTCACCATTAATTATTTTCTTTAAGTTACCTTTTGTATTCATATCAAAGACAATTATTGGTAAATTATTTTCTTGACTAAGTGTGAAGGCAGTAGTATCCATAACCTTTAATCCACGCTTTAAAACTTCATCAAAAGAAAGAGAATCAAATTTAACCGCATTTTTATTTTTTTCTGGATCTTCATCATAAATTCCATCAACTCGAGTTCCTTTTAAAATAACATCTGCATTTATTTCTATTGCTCTTAAAACAGCAGCAGAGTCAGTTGTAAAAAAAGGATTACCTGTTCCACATCCAAAAATAACGACCCTTCCTTTTTCTAGATGACGAGTTGCCTTTCTTTTAATATATGGCTCAGCTATTGCTTCAATTTTTATTGCTGTTTGAAGTCTTGTAGGAACATCATTATCTTCCAATGAGGCTTGAAGTGCAAGACCATTAATTACAGTTGCCAGCATACCCATATAATCAGCTTGAACTCTATCCATACCTTTGCTAGATTCAGAAACTCCTCGAAATATATTGCCTCCACCTATTACAATGGCTATCTCTATTCCTTCTTTTTGAACTTCTTTTATCTGTTTTGCATAATCATCAAGTCTTAATGGATCTATTCCATGTTTGTGATTCCCCATTAAGGCCTCTCCGCTCAATTTGAGTAAAATTCTTTTATGTAGCATTTAAAAATATTATAACAGATATAAATATAGACAAATAATTTATTGTGGTTTTAAGTATTTAATTTAGTTGGCTTTCAGGCTTAGATCAATATATGGTGATGAATGAGTTAAAGCACCCAGAGAAATATAATCTACTCCAGTTTTTGCAACTTCAATAATATTAAGCTCATTTATACCGCCAGAGGCTTCAGTCTTAAACTTACCATCAATTAACCTAACAGCTTTTTTTAGTTCATTTACATTCATGTTGTCTAATAATATTCTATCAATCCAATTGAATTTCAATATTTTATTTATTTCAAAAACTTTTCTAATTTCAACAACAACAAATATTTTTTTTGGTTTTAATTTTTCAATATAAATTTGAGTTTTATAAAGTGCATCTTCCAGGTTGTTTGAATAATCAATATGATTATCTTTTATCATTATAGCATCAAAGAGACCCATTCTATGATTGCTTCCTCCACCAATTTTAACAGCCCATTTTTCAGGATATCTGAAATTTGGAGTAGTTTTTCTTGTATCTAATAAAACAGTGTTAAATGATTTAATTTTTTCTTTTAAATTATTTGTTATAGAAGCAATACCACTCATTCTTTGTAAAGTATTTAAAACTAATCTTTCCGTTGCTAAAATTGACCTTGCATTCCCCTCAACTATAAAAGGAGTAGAACTTTGATTTACACGGGTCCCATCATTTATAAGCTTATTAAACTTTATACTCGGGTCATAAAATTTAAAAATTTTCTCCACCAACTCAATTCCAGCAATGATACAAGGTGTTTTAACATATAACTTTGCTGATTTGATAGACCCTTCGGGAATACAAGCATTACCTGTAAGATCTCCATCTCTAATATCTTCACTTAGAGCATTTTTTATAAATAAATTTAATTGATCCTTATACTCATTATAAAAGAAATTTGGCATTTTTATAAAATTAACTTAAAGCTAACATTCTGTCAATTGAAATTTTAGACCTACTTATTAAATCTCTATTTAGCTTTATTTGGGGAGATTCATTTAATAGACAATTATACAGCTTTTCTAAAGTATTTAATTTCATGAACGCGCATTCGCTGCAAGCACATGTTTCGTCTTGAACAGGAGCAGGTATAAATATTTTGTTTGGTCGAGATTTTTTCATTTGATGAAGAATACCAGATTCAGTTGCTACTATATATGTATTACTTGAATCGGTTTCTATATATCTTAATAGAGCTGAAGTGCTTCCTATGAAGTTTGCTATATCTAATATTGGCGATGTGCTTTCTGGATGAGCAATAAATTTAGCTTTAGGATATTTTTTTGCTAGAGTTATAATTCTTTCAAGAGAAAAAGCTTCATGAACCATACATGCTCCATCCCATAAAATCATATTTCTTCCAGTTTCTTTAATTAAGTATTGACCCAAATTTCGATCTGGCGCAAAAATTATAGTTTTGTTTTTTGGAATGCTACTAATTACTTTTATTGCATTACTTGAGGTGCAAACAATATCACTGAGAGCTTTGACTTCTGCTGAGCAATTTATATATGTTACAACCACAGCATCAGGATAATTATTTATGAATTTTTTAAAATCTTCAGGGGGACAAGAGTCAGCTAAAGAACATCCTGCTTTTAAATCTGGAATTAAAACTATTTTTGAAGGATTAATAATTTTAGCCGTTTCTGCCATGAAATGAACACCTGCTAAGATAATAATATCAGCACTAATTTTCGCAGCACATTGGGCAAGATAAAGGCTGTCTCCAAGGAAGTCTGCAATTTCTTGAATTTCAGGAGACTGATAGTAATGTGCTAAAAGAATTGCATTTTTTTCTTTTTTTAATCGAATTATTTCAGAAACTAAGTCAGAGTTGCTTAGAGATTTATTGAAATTATAGTATTTTGAGTGGTTTGAACTTTTAATCGAACCAACGTTTAATGATTTCATCAAAAATATTTCAGTAAAATTATTAAATTAATTTCTCAAAATCACCTATTTCTAAAGCATTTTCAATTTTATAATTTCCAATTGAAATTCGTTCTAACTCAGAAAGGTGCGCACCGCTTTTTAGGGCAACCCCGAAATCATTTGCTAAGGACCTTATATATGTGCCTTTACCACATTCTACTTCAAAACTTACAGAAGGTAAATCAATAGAATTTATTGTAAATTTTTTTATTTCAACCTTACGAGAGTCAATTTTAATTGGTTGTTTAGCTCTTGCATATTCATATAATCGTCTTCCTTTCTTTTTTAAAGCTGAAAAAATTGGTGGCTTTTGATCAATCACACCAATAAAATCTTTTGATTTTTCAAAAATCAACTTTTCACTTAAATGATTATATGTAAATGTTTTATCTGGAATCGTTTCTAAATCATATGATGGCGTGGTTGATCCAAAAGTGAAAATCCCAGTGTAAACTTTATTCATTTTTTGAAATTTATAAATTTCTTTTGTAGCTTTTCCTGTTGCAATTATTAATAGTCCATTCGCCAATGGATCTAAAGTACCAGCATGTCCAACCTTTAATTTTTTTATTTTAAAAAACTTAGTTAGCTTATGCCTGACTTTATTAACTACTTGAAATGAAGTCCATCCAATTGGTTTATTTATTAAAATTAGTCTTCCTTCAAAAACTTCATCAACACTATCACTTATTTTAAATAACTCCATATATTATTATAACGAATCCAACTACAAAACAATAAATACCAAAGTATTTTAATTGACTTCTTTCAACAATCTTGATCATTAATTTACATGCAATTATTCCAGTTAAAAAAGCTGAAAGAAAACCTAACACTAATAAAGGAGAAAGATTTAAAGTTTGATTTTTTGAATAAAACAAAATACTCTTTCCTATACTCCCAAAAATAAGAGGTATTACCATTAAGAAAGAAAATTTAGCAGCTTCAGTTTTATTTACGCCTAGCATTACAGCTAATGCTATAGTAGCTCCACTTCTTGATATTCCAGGAAGAATTGCAACTGCCTGAATCAGGCCAATAAAAAAAGCATTTCTTAGGCTTATATCTTTTGACTTAGGATTTGTTTTATCCGTTTTATATAATAAAACAGAAGTTATAATTAACATTATGCCAACTAAAAGAATGTTTGAATTAAATAAAGCACTTATTGAATCTTCAAAAAATAGACCAATAATAACTGCAGGTATCATTGAAAATAGAACTTTAAAAAAAAAATCATTTCTTTTTAAAGTTCTATTTTCTAAAATTTTCAAAATTTCTTTTCTAAAAACCCAAATAGTACTAAGTGCTGTTGCGAAATGTAAAACTAAAGTTAAAAGTAATCCTTGATTTTTTAGATAAGTTAGATTAAAAAAGTATTTAAAAATTTCAATATGACCACTTGAAGAAACAGGAAGAAATTCGGTTAATCCTTGAACTATTCCTAAAAACAAAACTTTGAGTTCTTCCATTATTTTTTATTATGATTTTTTAAAATTGAATATATAGCTATTCCAAAACCAATTAGAACTAGTGATGGAGCTATACGAATACGTCTAAAATTAAAAATTTCAGTGTTAAAAAAATTAGGATCTTCACTTCCTCCGCCAGACATTAAAATAAAACCAAATGTGATTATAATAATTGATAGAAACAGCCATCTATAATTTGTTTTTTTAAATAAAAATTCTTTTTTTGAATTATTAGTAAATTTCATCTGATTTTAAGTTTAGAAAGCGCTTAGTTGCAAAAAAAGTACTTATTAAAGTTATAGTTATTCCAAAAGCAAAAACAAAGGATAAAATAAGAATTATTGATAACCTCTCTTGAAGTAAATTTAACTCTGGAAAATTTTCTTGAATTTTTTGAAAAATCAAATACAGGATAATAATTGATGAAACTGATGAAAACAGGCTAAGGTTAAAATATATTCGAAGAAAAGGTTTCTGAATAAACCATTTTGTAGCTCCAACGAGTTGCATAGTCTTTATAGCAAAACGTTTTGAATATATAGATAAACGTATTGAGCTATTAATTAATAAAACTGCAACTAAAACAAAAACAAAACATGATAATAAAATCCAAAATTCAATTTTTTTAATGTTTTCATCAAGGAGTTCTAATAAAGGTTGATCATATGTAACTTCAGAAATATATTGATACTTTAATAGATCATCACTTATTTTTTTTATAATTTGAGGCTTAACATAATCAGCATTAAAATAAATATCTAATGAGCTTTCAAGTGGATTATAGCCTAAAAACTCCATATAGTCTTCACCAATTTCATTTGCATATATTTTAGCAGCCTCTTCTTTTGATGTGTAAATAACAGATTTTGTTGTTTCTTGAAATTGAATGGATTTTTGAACTTGCTTAATTTCAATATCCCTTGAGCTATCTTTAAAGTAAACTGTAAGTGCAATTTGTTCTTTAAAATGGTTAGCTACTTTGTTAGAATTAAATAACAGAAGCCCCAATAGACCTGTTAGAAAAACAACAATAATATTTATTAACACTACTGAAACATACGTACTTAATAATTTGCGTTTTTGATATCTTTCTTCAAAATTTTTGTTCAAGCCTAATATTTAAGTTATAAAATTAACAAACCCAAACGATTTCATAGCTTAGGTTAGTATATTCTTTTTCTTTTCAATCAATAAATGTATTTTTACCCTTCAAAATATAATACTTGTGAGTTACGATTTTAAGAAAATTGAATATAAATGGCAGAAATTTTGGAAAAAAAATCAAACTTTTAAAACAAGTAACCATAGTAAGCTTCCAAAGTTTTATATTTTAGACATGTTTCCTTATCCTTCAGGAGCTGGTTTACATGTTGGTCATCCATTAGGTTATATTGCTACCGACATATATGCTCGATATAAAAGACATAAAAAATTTAATGTTTTGCACCCACAAGGATATGATTCTTTTGGACTACCAGCCGAACAATATGCTATTCAAACTGGTCAACATCCTCAAATTACTACTGAAACAAATATAAATAGATATAGAGAGCAATTAGATAAAATGGGATTTTCCTTTGACTGGTCAAGAGAAATAAGAACTTCAAAATCAAACTATTATAAATGGACTCAATGGATTTTTTTAAAACTTTTCGATAGTTATTATGATCTGAATAGAGGTAAAGCTTGTTCTATTTCATCCTTGATAAATCTTTTTGATAAAAATGGCACAAAAACGCTTAAAGCAGTTTCAAATCCTGAAGCTTTTGAATTTTCAGCTTTAGAATGGAAGTCATTTGATTCAGAACAAAAAGAAGAAGTTTTGTTATTTTATCGTTTAGCATATCTATCAGAAACAGAAGTTAATTGGTGTTCTGAATTAGGTACTGTATTAGCAAATGACGAAATTATTAATGGAGTTTCAGAAAGAGGAGGATATTCGGTAGAAAAGAAAAAAATGAAGCAATGGAGTATGCGTATTTGTGCGTATGCTGAAAGATTAATTCAAGGACTAGATAAAATAGATTGGCCGGATTCTTTAAAAGAAATGCAACGTAATTGGATTGGAAAATCAAAAGGAGCTTCTGTAAAATTTAAATTAATAGATATTTCTGGCGAAATTGAAGTTTTTACAACGAGGCCAGATACATTATTTGGAGTAACTTTTATGACCCTTGCACCTGAACATGAATTGGTGCTCAAAATCACATCAAAAACACAATACAATTCTGTTGAAGCTTATATTAAATCTTCTTCCAAAAGATCTGAGAGAGATAGAATGTCTGACTCTAAGAGCATTACTGGCGTTTTTACAGGCGCATATGCTATACATCCATTTAGTGCAGAAAAAATTCCAATATGGATTGGTGATTATGTTTTAGCGGGATATGGGACAGGAGCAGTTATGGCTGTTCCATGTGGTGATCAACGTGATTTTGATTTTGCAAAGCATTTTTCTATACCCATAAAAAATATTTTTTTAGATATTGATATTTCTAAAAAAGCATTTACCAAAAAGAGTGAGTTTAAATTAATGAACTCAGATTTTTTAGATGGATTAGATTATGGGTTATCTATGAAAAAAGTTATTTCATACATTGAAAAAATTGGATGTGGAAGAGGAACAGTTAATTATAGATTAAGAGATGCTGTTTTTAGCAGGCAAAGATATTGGGGAGAACCCATACCAATTTATTATAAAAAAGGAATTCCCTTTTCCATTGGAGAGGATAATTTACCTCTTAGATTACCAGATATTGAAAATTATCTTCCAACATCTGATGGATCTCCACCATTAGGAAATGCCAAAAATTGGGCATGGAATGTGATAGAAAAAAAAGTTGTTTCAAATAAGCTCATAGACAATTCTATTATTTTTCCATTAGAATTAAATACAATGCCAGGTTGGGCAGGTAGCTCATGGTATTTTTACCGCTATATGGATCCAGATAATAATGAAGATTTTGTAGGTAAAAAAGCTGTTAGTTATTGGCAAGATGTTGATCTTTATATAGGTGGAAGCGAACATGCTACTGGTCATCTTTTATATTCAAGATTTTGGCAGAAATTTTTATTTGACCTTGAAATACTTCCTGTGGATGAATATGCGAAAAAATTAATAAATCAAGGTATGATTTTAGGGTCCTCTGCATTTATTCATAGAAAATCAGGAACAAATGATTACTACTCTAAAAATATTATAAATAAGGTTAAGTCAGAACTTATAAGAATTGATATTTCTATGGTCAACATCAATGATGAGTTAGACTGCGAGGCAATTAAAAAATGGCAACCACATTTTAAAAACGCGAATTTTATTATGGAAAATGATAAGTTTATTGTTAATCGTGAGGTTGAAAAAATGTCTAAATCTAAATTTAATGTAGTAAATCCAGATGAAATATGTGACTCTTATGGAGCAGATACATTAAGAATGTATGAAATGTTTTTAGGACCGCTAGAGCAAGCAAAACCATGGAACACATCAGGTATTAGCGGTGTTCATTCTTTTTTAAAAAAACTATGGAAACTGTATCATCCTAAAGACCTTTTTAGTGTTAGTGATAAGGAGCCTTCCAAAAACTCATTAAAGTCTTTACATCAAACTATTAAAAATGTTACTGAAGATATAAATGACTTTTCCTTTAATACTTGCATAAGTTCATTTATGATTTGTGTAAATGAACTTTCATCCCAAAAATGTAATGATAGAAAAATTCTTGAACCATTGACTATTCTATTGTCGCCTTTTGCCCCTCATATTTCTGAAGAGCTGTGGTCTCTATTAGGTAATAATTCTTCTTTGGTTGAGGAAGACTATCCTTTATTTGATAAATCGTATTTAGTAGAATCCATTAAGAATTATCCTATATCTTTTAATGGTAAAATGCGTTTTACAATTGAGTTAGATCTTAGTTTGAATATAAAAGAAATTGAAGACTACGTTTTAAATGATGATAGAACAATAAATCAGCTAGACGGAAGTGTCACCAAAAAAATAATTATTATACCAGGTAAGATAGTCAATATTGTTTATTAATGAATATCGAAATAATAGGATTCATTGCGGCAGCCATAACTACATCAGCTTATATGCCACAGGCTTATAAGATATGGAAGACTAAAAAAGCTGAGAGCGTTTCTTTAAGTATGTATTTAGTAATGTTTTTGGGTATTTCTCTTTGGTTAATTTATGGTATTTTTATCAACAAACCATCACTTATTATTGCAAACACCTTAACATTGCTAATTATTTTAATGATTCTTTATTTTAAAATCACATCTAAAAACAATTAATCATATAGCTATTTGTCTGAAAATTTGTTGATCCAAAGAAATGAAAGTTTCAGTTCTGGAAATCCCAGGTATTTTTTGGATACTATTATTTAAAAGATTCATTAAGTGCTCGTTATCCTTGCATAATATTTTAACAAAAACACTCCAATTTCCTGTGGTATAATGACACTCCAATACTTCAGGTATTTTATTTAATTTATTTACAGCAGTTAAGTTGTTCATTGCTTTGTCTAAAAAAACTCCTATGAAAGCCATTGTTTTATAGCCTAAAACTTTTGTGTTTAATTTAATATGAGAGCCAGAAATCACACCTGAAGCTTCTAATTTTTTTATTCTTTGGTGAACAGCTGCTCCCGAAATAGAGGCTTTTAATGCGATTTTATTGATAGGTGTTCGAGCGTTTGAAATAAGTTCTTTCAATATTATTTTATCTATACCGTCAATACTTAATGTTGTCTTGTCTATTTTCATTTTTTATGAAAAAAAATAATTAATTATAAAATTACAGTTATAAATGTAAATAAAATTAAAAAATATATATTATAATTTCACACTATAAAACTGTTAACTTAAGGAAGAAATTTATTTATTTATTTGAATATAATTTTCAATAGCCATAGTCATAGAAGGAGAATCTTTACTAGGGGCTGAAATATCTATCCTTAGCTTTGCATTTAGAGCCGCATCAATAGTTGTCTTTCCATAGACTGCGATTTTAGTTTTACTTTGTTTGAACTCCGGAAAATTTTTAAATAGAGATTCTATTCCTGAAGGACTAAAAAAGACTAGGATATCATAATAAACATTTCTTAAATCAGATAGGTCACTAATAACTGTCTTGAACAGTTCAGCTCTTTTCCAGTTTAGCTCTAACTTGTCTAATGTTTCAGGTATTGATGGCTTTAAACTGTCTGAGGTTGGTAGTAAAAATTTTTCAGAACTAAATTTTAATAAAACACTTGATAAATCTTCAATGGTTTTATCTCCAATATATATTTTACGTTTTCTGTAAACGACATATTTTTGAAGATAAAATGCAACGGCTTCAGACAAACAAAAGTATTTGGTACTATCAGGAACTTTAAACCTCATTTCTTCTGTAAGTCTAAAAAAATGATCAACAGCATTTCTACTAGTTAGAATGATGTTGTCAAAATCTGCAAAATCTATTTTTTGACTTCGAACCGATTTGGCATCAACTCCTTCTACATGGATAAATGACCTGAAATCGATCTTTAGCTTAAATTTCTCTTGAATACGAGCATAAGGTGATTTGTCACTGGCCGGTTCAGGCTGGGAAACCAAAATTGTTTTTAATTTCATATTAAAACGTTTTTAAGATTTCTAGAGTATTTTTGACATCCACAACCATGGAGCAATTTTGAACGCACAAATATAGTAAAATAAATAAAGAAAGTTTTTAGGATTAGCTTTAATATAATCTTTAAAAATAACCAGGTGATGAAAAGAAAAAATTAGCACTAAAATTAAAAGCAATAATTTCATAAAAATAATTGATATTAGATCTTGCAAGTATAATACTGACACCAACCCCATAGCGGCAATAAGTATATATCCATAAAAAATAATATTCTTGAAATAATAAGCCTTTAAATCTGGAAAAATTTTTAGAGTCGTATTAATAAAATTAGTAAAAAAAAATCTTGCCGCAATAAACATGGTGATTAGAGCAAGGGTTTGTAAATACTCATTCAGACTAAGATTAATATTAAAAAACAGATTGTTACAAACAAGTATTAAAAATGAGAGACTAGTTGAGATTAACACAAGTATTAGAATATAAAACAAGTTGAAAAAATTAAAATCTCTATCTATGGAATACCTTCTTATATATTGCTTGAAATTTAAAAATTTTATAAAAAAACTGAACTGAATAGGATCTATTAATTTTAAGGTTAAAATTATGCTTAGAAATAAAAAAAATAAGATTTGAACCCAATTGTTACTATGTAAAATCCTTTCTATCCAAAATTCCATGATATAAAAGTATTAGTTTTTAATCAGTTTACAATTTCATTTATATATTTAAGATCGTTAAAAAATTATTTAAATTTGTGCATGATGAAAAATATTTTGGTCATAATTCCAACCTTTAACGAATCAGAAAATATATCACAAATTATTTACAGTGTATTTAAACACGTGCCTCAGTGTCATATTCTAGTTGTAGATGATAACTCACCTGATGGTACGTCAAGAATAGTTAAAAAAATAATTAACCTTACTAAAAAAAGACTTTTTATAAAAGACAGAAAAAACAAACTTGGTCTAGGCGCAGCATATATTGATGGTTTTAATTGGGCAATAGAAAAAAAATACGATTTTATTTTTGAGATGGACGCTGATTTTTCTCATGACCCGGTTTCTCTTCCTAAAATGATAGAAATTTTAAAAGACAATTCAGATGTAGTTGTCGGATCCAGGTATAAGCAAGGTGTTAATGTTGTAAATTGGCCATTAGGAAGAATTTTATTATCCTATGCCGCATCTCTGTATGTAAGAGTAATAACTGGAATGCCCATCAAAGACCCTACTGCTGGATATGTTGGTTATAAAAGAGAAGTTTTAGAGAAGATAGAACTTGATAAAATTCAATTTGTAGGATATGCATTTCAAATAGAAATGAAATATAAATCTTGGATTAAGGGTTATAAAATTAATGAACACCCTATTATTTTTAAAAATAGAATTAATGGAAAATCAAAAATGGATCAAAGTATATTTTGGGAAGCATTAATTGGGGTTATTAAAATGCGTTTATTAAATTAAATCTAAATAATGAATAAAAAACTTATTTGTAATGGAATCATAGTAAATGAAGGGTTTCAGTCACAAAATGATATATTAATAGAAGGGGATAAAATAATTGAAATTAAGCCCAATATTAATCCAAAGCCCGATATAGAGGTAATAGACGCTAAAGGGTTTTATATACTTCCAGGATTAATTGACGATCAAGTACATTTCAGAGAGCCAGGACTAACTCATAAGGGTACTATTGAGAGTGAGTCAAAAGCTGCTGTTGCAGGAGGAATAACCTCCTTTATCGAAATGCCAAATACCATCCCTCAAACAACTACTAAAATCGATTTGGATAAAAAGTTTCAAATAGCCTCTAAAACTTCTGCGGCTAATTTTTCTTTTTTATTTGGTGGTACTAATGAAAACATTGATGAAATTTTAAAATTAGATAAAAAACAAGTTGCTGGGATAAAACTTTTTTTAGGATCATCAACGGGAAATATGCTGGTCGATGACCCAGAGGTTTTAAGAAAAATTTTTAGCTCTACGGACTTATTAATTTCTGTTCATTGTGAAGATGAAAAAACAATAAAACATAACTTGGATAAGTATATTAAAAAATATGGACAAAATATTCCAATATCAAAACACCCCTTAATTAGATCTGAGCAAGCATGTTATATCTCATCATCTAAAGCTATTTCTTTAGCAAAAGAAACTGGAGCAAGGTTACATGTTTTTCATATATCTACTGGAAAAGAAACGGAATTGTTTGATAATAAAATAGAATTGAAAGACAAAAAAATTACTTCTGAAGTCTGTGTTCATCACCTTTGGTTTACTGATGATGACTATGATGAAAAAGGAACTTTAATTAAGTGGAATCCTGCCATTAAATCTAAATCAGATCAAATTGAATTATGGAAAGCTTTAAACGATGATAGAATTGACGTAATTGCATCAGATCACGCTCCACATACTAAAGCTGAAAAAAATAATTCTTATTTAAAAGCTCCATCAGGAGGGCCGCTTGTTCAACATTCATTACTTGCTTTGTTAAGCTCTGTAAAAAGGGGTAAAATATCTTTAGAAAAATTAGTTCAAAAAGCCTGTCATAACCCTGCAATCCTATTTGAAATTAATAAAAGAGGTTATTTAAGAGAGGGGTATTATGCTGATTTTGTTATTGTGAATTTAAATACTAAAACTAAAGTAACTAAAAATTCATTATTATATAAATGTGAATGGTCACCATTTGAGGGAGTTACCTTTGATGCAAAAATTGAAAAAACATTTGTTAATGGAATAAAAGTTTATGATAATGGTGTCATATTAAAAACAGATGCTGGAAAACAACTTACTTTTAATAGATGAAAATTAATAAAATATCATTCTTAATATTTTTACTTATATCATGTCAGTCTGATTTGGTTAAAAAACCCAAAGATTTGATTGGTAAAAATCAAATGGAATTAATCATGCAAGACATGATGTTAATGAGATCAATTTCAAGAAATTATCAAAGTATCATTAAAGATAAAAACTGGTTTGGGGATAAATATATATATGAAAAATACAGTATTGACAGTCTCCAGCTTGTTGAAAGTCAAAATTTCTATGCTAAATCTCCAAAAATATATTTAGAAATGCATAAACATATAAAATTTAATATGGAGAGATTAATCGACAGTATTGATGTTTTATCAAAAGAAGAAATAAGAAAAATAAAAGAAAATCAGTCTAAAGATTTCAGAGATTTAAATCAAGACCTCAACTAGACTTTTTTATAATTAAAATTTGGTAAAAATTTAATTATCTTATCTCCATTGTATCTTTTTTGGTTAAAAACCGATTTAATTAAACTTAAACTCATATACCTTTTCTTCAACCCAATAAATGATAATACCAAATCAAAGCATAATATTAAATTGAGAACTGGCTTGTTTATGGAAATTAGCATTTTTCTTATTTTAAGTCTCTTCTTTAAGTTCTCTATAATTAACTTGTAGCTGTAATTTTCTTCAACTAGAATAAACCTTTCATTTGAAATGGAACTATTCATTAATCTAATACTTGCTTCTACCACATCATTTATATTTACAAAACCACTTCCACCTTTTGTAAAAAAACAAAATGGTGATTGAGTAATCATTTTTTCAATTTTTGCTTGAGGAGTATCATCTTTTATTGATTCACCCATTATTATACCTGGATTGATTATAACTGATTTCAGTCCTTCCTCAATCCCTCTCCAAACTTCTAATTCAGCATTATGTTTTGAACATGAGTAGGGTGTTTTATTTTGAGACCTATTAAAGTTTGTTGTTTCATTAACCTCAACTCCATCTAGTTCTTCTCCTAAAGCAGAAATTGAACTCAAGTAAATTAATTTTAATATTTTTTTATCAATACAAAGGTTTACAATATTCTTTGTGCCTCCAACATTAACTTTGTTTAACTCTTTTTCATCACTGATTGAAAAAGAGATATAACCTGCACAATGATATACATGAGTGATGCCGTTAAACACTTCTTCAAGACCAATAATATCATTGATATCAGATCTTCTCCAAATAATATTTTTATATTTTGAGTTTGTTTGTTTTAAAAAATCTTCTACTATTTTCTTTTTTTCTTCAGAGCGGTAAATTGCAACAACCTTGATGTTATTTTTTGTTAGCTTTTGAAGTAAATTCATACCCACAAAACCGGTTGACCCTGTAATTAATATCATTTTATAAAAATACAATTTTTGAGATTCATTTTTTGTTTCACCCTATAAATATATATTTGTACTAGAACTATATAATTATGTCAAAAAATTTTGTTGAGGAGTTGAAATGGCGAGGGATGTTAAATGATATTACACCCAAAACAGAAGAGTATTTATTGTCAAATAAAAGTTCAGGTTATATTGGATTTGATCCTACGGCTGATTCTCTTCACATAGGAAGTTTAGTTCAGATAATTATTTTAATGCATTTTCAGAATTTTGGTCACAGACCAATTGTTCTTCTTGGAGGAGCTACTGGAATGATTGGTGATCCTTCAGGAAAATCTAATGAACGAAATCTATTAGACACAGAAACATTAGAAAGCAATACTAATTTAATTAAATCTCAATTTCAAAGGTTCTTAAACTTTGAAAAAGAAAATAAAAACTCTGCTATTTTAATTAATAATCATGACTGGATGAAAAACTTTAGTCTAATTGATTTCTCGAGAGAAATAGGTAAAAACATTACAGTCAATTATATGATGGCTAAAGATTCTGTTAAAAAAAGATTAGAAGGAGAATCAAAAGCAGGCATGTCATTTACAGAATTCACCTATCAGTTAATTCAAGGTTATGATTTTCTTCATTTATTTAATAATTATGATTGTAAGATTCAAATGGGAGGGAGTGATCAATGGGGAAATATCACTACTGGAACCGAATTAATACGTAGGAAGTCTCAAGGAAAAGCATATGCTATTACGTGTCCCTTAATAACTAAAACTGACGGAACTAAATTTGGTAAAACTGAAGATGGAAATATTTGGTTAGATAAAAAAAGAACATCAGCCTATAAGTTTTATCAATACTGGCTAAACACTTCAGATGAAGATGCACTGTCATATATTAAAATATTTACTTTTTTGGACTTAAACTCCATTGAAAAAATCATAAATGAACATAATAAAGCACCTCACTTAAGGGTTTTACAATTTAAATTAGCAGATTCTGTTACTGAACTAGTTCATGGCATAGAGGAATTGAATAAAGCAAAAATGGCCTCTAATATTCTTTTTGGTCAAGACACATCAAGCTTTTTGATGAAAATTGATTCTATAACTTTTCTGGAAATATTTGAAGGAGTCCCCCATGCAAAATTCTCAAAATCAATTCTTAAAGATGATTTTTCTATAATTTCAGCTTTATCAAATGAATCAGGTTTTTTAAAATCGAGTAGTGAGGCTAGGAGGTCTTTAAAAGAAAATTCAATTTCAGTTAATAAATTAAAAGTTTCAGAAGATTATAAATTAACCATATCAGATCTAATAGGAGATAAATTTATTTTACTTCAAAGAGGTAAAAAAAATTATTTTATTTTAAAATTCAATTAAACACCATTAAATTACATCCTCTTATTTCGGCTTGGTCAAACCTTCCTAAAACTTCAAAAAAACCGTTAGAATATACTTTTCCAAGATCTTCAGTTGCTATAAAAGGACAGCTATCAGAATTTACTAGATCTATTATGTTTAAGCCCCCTGTCTGTTCAGGCATACACAGTGTTAGAGGATCATCTATTTCTCTTGAAAAAACCTTCATCCAGGGAGGACATTCAAACAAGCCGTCTTTAATTGAATAAGCTTGAGATAGAAGCTCAGTCATTCCATATTCAGAATGAATTGATTTAACTCCGAAACCATTACAAAGTTTTTTGTGAAGTTCATTTCTAATTAATTCTTTTCTTTTTCCTTTCATACCTCCAGTTTCAATTATAACAGTATACTTTAATTTTATTTTATTTTTTTTAATAAAACTTAAAAGAGCAAAAGAAACTCCAATAAGAATAGTTTTTTGTTTTATCGATTCAAGATCTAAAAGTGTTTTATAAAGCTTGTCAAAATCATCTAAATAAAACCCACTCGAATTAGAATTACTTTGTTTAATTAAATCAGCTACCATATAAATTAGTGAAGAATCATTTCTCTCATAGTATCCTGGAAGAAGTGCTAATATGACCCAATCAGTTGGTTTTCCATAAAATAATTCAAATGATTTTGAAAAACTTTTCTTATAATCAGTTGTATCTTTTATAAAGTGTTGCGATGGATTATCATTTGTTGTTCCACTTGATTTAAAAATTATTTTTGGTTTTTCTGAAAATGTTTTAACATCATGAGATTTAAAAAATGAAATTGGAAGAAAAGGTATTTCTTTAAATGAATTTATTGAACTAGGAGGTCTATTTATTAAGTCACAATAACTTCTGTAAACTGTGTTAAATTTATAATGCTTATCTAAAAGTTTAAAACAAATCTTTTCAAAGTCATCCTCAGATTCTATTTTGGAAAAAAAATTACTTAAATTAAATTTCATTAAAACAAAATTAAGTATTTAAAAATACATTTAATTTTAATTTTTTTTTAAACTTTAGTAATGCTATCTTTTAATTAACCTTATGTTAAGGTGCTTTGTTAATTTTGTTTTTAAATTCGTGGAAATACATTTATATGGACAAAAGTAAAATTAAAATATTGTTAGTAGATGATGAGCCTGATGTTTTAGAAGTGCTGTCATACAATCTTTCCAAAATAGGGTATCAAATTTTTACAGCAAGTGATGGCTCTAAAGCCATAGATAAAGCTATTGAAATTAAGCCTCAGTTAATTATCATGGATGTAATGATGCCAAATATGGATGGAATTGAAGCTTGTGAAATTATAAGAAAAAATCCTGAACATAATAATACAACTATTATGTTCTTAACAGCAAGGGGGGAAGACTATTCTCAAGTTGCAGCTTTTGATGCTGGAGCCGATGATTACGTTACAAAACCTATCAAACCCAAGATTTTAATGTCGAAAGTAAAATCTTTATTACGCAGATTAGTTAATCTGGATCTAAATGAGGAACCAATTCAAATTGGAAATCTCTTAATAGATAGAGAAACCTATAATGTTACTTATAACAATAAACTTATTTCTCTTCCCAAAAAGGAATTTGAATTATTATTTCTTTTAGCTTCAAAGCCAGAAAAAGTTATTAAAAGGGAGGAAATAATGGAAAAAGTTTGGGGATTAGATGTTATAGTAGGAGATCGAACTATTGATGTTCACATAAGAAAGTTAAGAGAGAAATTTGGAGACGACTACATTAAAACAATAAAGGGAGTTGGTTATAAATTTGTATGTAAATAATTATCTATCTAGTGAAAAAAAATAAAATATTTCTAGGCTCATTGTTTATTTCATTAATTATTTGTGCAATATTTTTCATCATCTATTTTTCATCATCTATTTTTTTTAACAACTTCAAGACTTCAATAATATCAATATTAGTCTTGTTTCTTTCTGTTTTTTTAGTGGTTAATTTTAGCTTTAAAATTTTTTTAATTGAAAACGTAAAAAAACTATTAAATGAGTTTTATTCTAAAGAGTATGACTTAAATGATCAAAGAAGTACAACTGACTTAGAAGCATTATCTAAAAGTTTAAAAAGATTTGCTTCTGATAAAAAGTTAGAAATTGAGTTACTTAAAAACAAAGAGAATTATAGAAAAGATTTTATTGGAAACATTTCACATGAGTTAAAAACTCCATTGTTTACAATACAGAGCTATATTTTAACCCTTATTGAGGGTGGTCACAATGACCCTGATGTGTTAATTAAGTATTTAAAAAGATCCTCAAAGGCATTAGATAGATTGATTTATTTGGTTAAAGACCTTGATCTAATAACTCAATTTGAAGCTGGAATCAAAAATATTGAACTAAGTTCTTTTGATTTATTAAAGATTATAAATAATGTTTTTGAATTATTGGAAGTTCAATCTAAGAAAAGTAATATTTCATTGATTTTTGATCGTGAATATAGGACGCCAATTAATGTTTTTGCAGATGAAGAAAGAATCCAACAAGTTATTACTAATCTAATAATGAACTCTGTTAAATATGGAGTAGACAGTGGAACAACTGAAATTAGTATCCATGATTTAAATGTAGACAAATTTATTATTCGTATTACTGATAACGGACAAGGAATAAATAAAGAACATTTACCAAGGTTGTTTGAAAGATTTTATCGAGTTGATAAGTCAGGAAATAGAAAAAAGGGAGGTTCTGGTCTAGGTTTAGCAATAGTAAAGCATGTTATGGAAGCCCATAAGGAAAAGATGTATGTCGAAAGCACCGAAGGTATCGGTTCTGAGTTTTCTTTTACTTTACAAAAGTCTAAATCTACAGGTTAATTAATGATTGAAAAACAAGAACTTAGCATATTAATTATTTTTCGTGGGAAGTAAAAACAAATTAA
>NZ_CEXPNT010000017.1:0-36058 GCF_982709265.1 Candidatus Marivariicella framensis
AGGGGTATAGAAGGTTAAATACAGTAAAAGAAATTGTAATTTATTTACCGATACAAAAATTTTGAAAGACATTTCCTAAAATATCATCGGTATTTATCTCACCTGTTATTTCTCCAAGTGATTGAATTGCTGAATTTAGATCTACAGATAGCAGGTCCCCAGAAATATTATTCTTCATTCCTTTTTTCACTAGAATTATATCTTTAAGAGCGCTTTGGAGTGATGAATGATGACGAACATTAGTTACAATTGTTTGACTATCATTACCCATTTTATTTACAGTTTCAATTAATTCATGCTTTAATTTATCTATTGATTCCTTTTTGTGAGTTATTACTAATAGAGGAGGAGCTAGCTGGGGAAATTTATCCTTGATTAAAGTTTTTATTTTTTTATCATCTGAAAAAATATCCATTTTGTTTTGAATTAGGATAGTTTTCTTTTTAAATGACAATATTGATTTAAGTTGATTTGAAATACCTTCATGGTCTGCATCTGTAACATCATATAAAAACAATAAAATCTTTGCTTTTTTTGCATTTTCTATAGCACGTTTAACTCCAATAGATTCAACCTTATCTTTAGTCTCTCTTAAACCTGCAGTATCAATAAATCTAAACTGTATTCCATCAATTATTAATGTATCTTCAATACTATCACGAGTAGTACCTTCTATGTCTGATACTATTGCTCTCTCTTCATTAAGCAGGGCATTTAATAGTGAAGATTTTCCAGAATTTGGTTTTCCTAGTATTGCTACTGGAACACCATTTTTTATAACACTTCCATACGCAAAGGACTCAGATAAATCTTTTAATTGTTGTTCAATAATATCTAAAAGTTTTAAAAACTCTCCTCTATCTGCAAACTCTACATCTTCTTCTGAAAAATCTAGTTCAAGAGCAATCATTGAAGCAAAATGTATCAACTGATTTCTTAAACCACTAATGTTTTTTGAATAACCACCACGCATTTGATTAACAGCCAATTCATGCGCTGCTTTAGACTCTGACGATATAAGGTCAGCAACAGCTTCAGCTTGAGTTAAATCCATTTTACGATTTAAAAAAGCTCTTAAGGTAAATTCCCCTGCTTTAGCAGGAACTGCCCCTTTTTTAACAATTAAATGAAGAATTTCTTGGAGTATATAAGTAGAGCCATGACAAGAAATTTCAATAATATTTTCTCCAGTATAGGAGTTTGGACCTTTAAAGATTGTAAGTAACACTTTATCAATAATTCGATCACCATCTTTTACCCACCCTAAAAAGGTTTTGTGAGAGGATTGATCAATTAAGTTTATACCCCTATGCGATTCAAAACATTTTGAAGCAATTGAAATAGATTCAGTACCTGAAATTCGTATAACTCCAATAGCACCTGTTCCCGAAGGTGAAGCTAAAGCGACAATTGTATTTTCAGATAACATAATGCAAAAGTAAAAGATTTAATACAGCTATTTAATTATTCTATAGCTTTAGTAAAGGTTGCTCGTTTTTTATGAAGACGATGCTCGTAATTTTTCCATAAAGTTTGAATTTGGGTATTCTCCTCTAATTCAGGGTTAGTTTCAACCACTTTAACATTATATTTATTAAAAGTCTTTTGAATTTCATTCATTAAAATAGCCGTTACCGCTTTATTCTGATAGTCTGGTCTTACCCCAATTAGATATAATGAAACTTTTTTCACAAATTTTTGAGCCCATAAAATTATAAGAAATCCAAAAGGGAATAGTTTTCCATTTATTTTTTTTAGTGCTTTTGAAAATGAGGGCATTGTTATTACAAAGGCAATAAGATTATTTTCTTTATCTACAACACACTTTATGAAGTCTGGATGTATATATCTAAAGTATCTTTCCTTATAATATTTGATTTGATAGGGCTGAATTGGAACAAAAGTCTGAAGTTTGTCATATGTTTTTCCTAATAAATCAAACATTTGATCAACATAAGGTAAAATGTCATTATTAGATTTAAACTCAAGGAGTTTTAGTGAATATCTATCTAAAATTAATTTAGAAAACCTTCTTACTTTTTCAGGAGACTCTTCAAAAGAAGAAATTTTTATTTCATATTCTACCCATTGTGCTAATTTTTGGTAACCAAGTTTTTTTAAGTGTTCTGAATAATATGGATAATTATATAAAGTGATCATCGTATTAAGTTCTTCAAATCCTTTAACCAAGACTCCTGCTTTATCCATGTTTGAGAAACCAACAGGTCCTTCAATTTGATCAAGTTTATGTTTTTTACCAACTAAAATAACTTTTTCAAGAAGTTTTTCAGTTACATTATAATCATCTATAACATCAAACCAGCCAAAACGAACTTTAGATTTTTTGATCTCTTTAATTTCAATCCAGTTTATAATTGCTGCAATTCTACCAACAATTTTTTCATTTTTATATGCTAAAAAATAATGTGAGATTGCATTTTGAAAAACAGGATTTTTTTTTCTGTTTAAAGTTTCAAGTTCTTCCTTAATAATGGGTCCAACCCAGTAGGGATGATTTTTATATAATTCGAAAGGAAAATGAACAAAATCTCTCAACCCTTCTTCAGAAATAACTTCTTTAATTGAAATAGATGAATCCATATATAAACTTATTGTTTAGGTTTTTTTCTAGCATTTTTATTTCTCTTGTTTTCTTGCTTATCAAATTTCCTTCTACTCTTTTTTAAAGCTCTTTCCTCTTTTTTTAACTTTTTTCTTTCTATTTTCTTTGGGTCTTTATAATCTTTATGAAAATCAAGCCTATAGGAAGCTCCTGCATTTATTGAGAAAAAACTAGGATCAGTTCTTGTGTTGGTGCCAATTGTACCCTCTACCTGTAGATTTCTTCCGACTAAATATGCTGCTCCAGCCCTGATGATGTTATCAGAGTGCCTTTCAGAAAAAACCCCTTGATTTTCAACATAAACAGACCAGAGTGGATTAAAAGCATGAGTTAAAGTAATTATGTATGTTTTTTCAATAAACTTTGACAGGTATCTTTTTAAAGAAAAATTTGTTACAAAAACCCATGTTCCTAAAAAATGAGATTGTGTTGCAATAGTTCCCATCATAGTAAGTGGGGTAGGACTAGGAGCAACATAGTATAGCGTTTGGTAAAATACGGGTCTATACAAAGTGCCAAATAAATCACCATGTGGATATGGGGTTTCTTCACTAAATGGATCAAAATTAGCACCCACAGTTAAAGAAACAGCAGGTATTAAGTCTTTTAATTTAAACCCATTATTTGCTTTCCAGCTGTAAACATTTATCTCTTTTTCCTTCTTGAATGGATCATAAATCAAGTACTTGACACCTAAAAAATTTTGAAGAAATCCACTTCTTTTTACTTCTATTGGGTTGTTTGGTATCTTATTTGTGAATTTATCAAACATATATGATGCATCATAAGTTAATTCTAGCCTTTCAAATAAAAACCCCCACCGAAGAGATAAAAAACCTACTGTCCCTTTAATTGTACTTTGATTATAACCATTATGTTTATAATTTCTAGACTCAAAACCTGTTTCAATCTGAACCACGCCTTTTCCAACTGAATACGCCCCTATAGAGTATCCTGGTCGGTTTGAATTAATTTGCTCAGTATATTGACAAACTCCGATATTTGAAATACATAATAATAATAATAGAGGATTTTTAATCTCAAACATAATATGCAATATAATTCGATTTTTTAATAAAATAAATAATTATGGATTGGCTTAATTAACAATCTTATATATAATTTTTTCTAAATTTGTTATGACATTAACTATTATACTTTGAGTTCTTTGCTGAAAATTCTATTTTTTATTTTTATTATTTCATATGTAATTAGGCGTTTAAGTCCATTACTGCTTGGTTGGTTAATTCGTGATATTTCAAAAAAGACTTCTTCTAAATATAACAATGGTCATAATAAAAAAGAAACTCAAAATAAAACTAAAAAGTCTGATAACTTAGGGGAATATATAGAATATGAAGATATTGAATAATAGTCTAAGTAAACATGGACTTGTATTAGTTTGTTTTATCATTTTCGCACAACTTTTTTATTATCCATCCTTAACGGGAATGAAATTATTACAATCTGATATAGTTCAATATTCTGGGATGTCTCGTCAAATTAAAGAATATAGATCTCAAAATGACGGTAAAGAAACTTATTGGATAGATAATGCTTTTGGAGGTATGCCTACTTATCAATTAGGGGCAAAATATCCAGCAGATTTTTTAGGCTTAATACATGATTTGTTTAAGTTAATTCCTCGTCCGGCATATTTATTATTCCTTTATCTTTTTTCTAGTTATATTCTTTTTTTAGTTTTAAAGGTTGATTGGAGAGTAGCTGTTTTTGGATCTTTTGCTTTTGGTTTATCAACCTATCTTTTAATTATTATTCAAGTAGGACACAATACAAAAGCTATGGCTTTATCCTATATGCCACTTGCCTTAGCTGGGTTTTTTTTATTAATTGATAAAAGGTGGCTGTATGGATTTATTTTAAGCGTTTTAGGTCTTGGATTAAATATTAGAGCTAATCATTACCAGATGTCCTATTATTTGTTATTTATTTTAGTAATACTGGGTCTGGTTTATTTACATCAAGCTTATCAAAATAAAAATTTAAAAACCATCTCAAAAAGTCTTGGTTTGTTTTCTTTAAGCGGGATTTTAGCTATAGGGTTAAATGCTACACCCCTTCTTTCAACTTCAGAATATTCTAAATTTAGTACCCGAAGTGGTTCGGAATTAAAGCTTAACCTGGGTACCAGTCAAAAAAGCACTTCTGATGGTTTAGACTATAATTATATAACAGAGTATAGTTATGGAATATTTGAATCATTAAGCTTAATTATTCCACGAGTTCAAGGCGGAGGATCAAGAGAGAATTTGGGGACTGAATCTGAGTTGTATGAGTTTCTTGTGAAGAAAGGTGTTTCAATTAAACAAGCTAAGAATTTTGTAAGCTCTGTTCCGACTTACTGGGGTTCTCAACCTATTCTTGAGGCTCCAGCATATATAGGAATTGTTGTGTTTTTCTTTGCAGTGTTTGCTATGATTATTTTAAAAGGACCTATAAGAAATGCTTTGATGATAGCCTCAATATTATCTTTGATTTTGTCTTGGGGAAAAAACTTCCCAATTGTGACTGATTTTTTCATTTATAACGTTCCCTTTTACAATAAATTTAGATCTGTGTCATCTGCTCAGGTTATTTTAGAATTATGTGTTCCTGTTTTAGCAGCTCTTGGTTTACAAAAACTTTTAAGTAATCCACAAAAATATTTTAAACCTTTTTTAAAAACTACAATAGGTGTTTTGGGTTTCCTAATCTCTTTAATCCTATTAAAAATCATAGGATTGTTTTCATTTAAAAGCGCTATAGATATAAGGTTGCGAGAAGCTTATGGTGAAGAAATTCTCGAACAAATAATTTTTGCTAGGAGAGAAGTTTTTAATGATGATATATTAAGAGGAGTTTTTTTAGTAATAATAACTTTTTTAGTTTTCATGCTTTATAAAAGTCAAAAAATTAAAAAGAATATTGCTATTGTTTTACTTTTTGGACTATTAATTTACGATCTAGGTGGAGTTGCAGTTCGATATCTAGATTGGAGTCGTTTTGTGGATCCATCACAAATAGAAACACCATTTAGAATTACAAATGCTGATGAAATTATATTAAATGACAAGTCTAGATATCGCGTGTATGAACCTGAATTGAATTTAACTGGGGCTAGAACAGCCTATTTTCATAATTCCTTAGGTGGATATCATGGAGCAAAACCAAGAAGGTTTCAAGAACTTTTTCAATTTTTCAATTTTAATCAAATTCCTGAAATACTTAATATGTTAAATGTTAAATATGTTTTGTATCAATCTAAAGAGGAGCTTTCAACTTTAATAAATGAAGAAGCTCAAGGTAATGCTTGGTTTGTAGACTCAATTATTAGAGTTAAATCTGCAGATGAGGTTCTCGAATCATTTAAGACTATAGATTTGAAAAATCAAGCAGTAGTAGAGGACGAGTTAACTGCTAAAGCACTAACTCTAAATGAAAATAGGGATCATGATGAATCTTCTATTAAATTAATTGAAGACTCTGTTAATTTATTAAGGTATAGTTTTGTAAGTAAATCTAAACAGGTGGTTGTTTTTTCTGAAATGTATTATCCTGATGGTTGGGAAGCAAAAATAGATGGTAATATAGTTCCTCATTACAGAGTTAATTATATTCTAAGGGCACTAGCCATTGAAAGTGGAGAACATATTATTACTTTTGAGTTTAACCCAAAAGTTGTAAATACAGGAACAAAAATAAGGTATGCGAGTATTTCATTTTTCACTTTAATCTTACTTTTAATACTTTACAAAACTAAATTTTATAGAAATTATAAATAATGGGATTAGTTGCAAAACAAACATTTTATAATCTACTTAGTATTGGCTTAGCTTTTATATTGGGAGCCTTAAACACACTTTACATGTACCCGAATTTTATGGGTAGTAGGCTTCAGGGGGTTGTAATTGCTCTTCTAGCATATTCTAACTTAGTCCAGCCATTTATATCTTTTGGTCTTCAACATGCAATTATAAAATATTATAGTTCATTTAAAACTAAACAAGAAAGAGATAGTCTTTTAGTATTTACGATATGGTCTCCATTAATAATAATTATTTTAATATCTATTTATTTATGGATGTTTTCATCATCAATAATTACAGATATATCTTCAAAAGAACCTTTAATTAGTACTTATGCTTTTGTTATAATTTTAATTGCAATATCAACTTCCTACTTTGAAATCTTTTTTAGTTGGCTTAGAGTCCATTTAGCTTCTGTATTTGGCAATTTTTTAAAAGAGTTTTATCCTAGATTTTTAAATTTCGTTTTGTTAGTATGCTATGCTTCAAATATTATTGAGTTTGAAACTTTCATTTATTGTTTAATAATAGGTTACTACATTAGACTGTTTCTTGTAATTTTATATAGTCTCAAGATTTACACACCCAAGTTTACGCTTACTCTTCCTCCATTTTATTTAAAAATACTTTTTTATAGTTTTTTAATCTTTTTATCTGGAGCAGCTTCAAGTATTATACTAGACATTGATAAATCAATGATAGCATCTTTAATAACATCTGATGATGTTGCTTTTTATAGTGTTGCTTTATTTATAGCTGCTGTTATTGAAGCTCCTGGAAGAGCAATGTTTCAAATAGTTAGCCCTCTTGTTTCAAAAGCTATTAATTCTGATGATAAAATATACTTAACAAGGCTTCTTAAAAAGAGCAGTAACAATCTTTTTTTAGCTTCTGGTGTATTATTCCTCCTGATTAATCTAAACCTGACTGATTTTTATGTTTTTGTAAACCAACCAATGTATGCAGTTGCTATAGGAGTTGTTAGTGTAGTTTCAATAGGTAAACTTTACTCTATGTCTATAGGATGTCTAAATAATATAATTTCTAACTCAAAATTCTACCCCTATATTTTTTGGTTTTCTATTTTATCTGCCACAATAGCAGTTATCTTAAATCTTATTTTAATTCCTGAATATGGGATTTTAGGAGCTGCTTATGCTACTTTATTTGTAATAGTTTTAATGAATACTTTGAAATTAATTCTTGTTGCTTATGGTCTTAAGATTCATCCTTATTCTAAAGATTCTTTAAAGATATTGTTAGTAATTACTTTTGTTTACTTTACTATTAAAGAAATAAACTTAGAATACTCTTCTTTTATAAATTTGTTAATTAGATCAACTATAATAATTTTATCGTATTATGCTTTAAGTCAAATATTTGGTTTGTTAAATGACATAAACAGTCAAATAAATAAATATTTAAACAGATAATTTTTTTTTAAGATATTTGGAGCTTGGAGCATTCTTCACATCTGCGACATCTTCAGGAGTTCCTTGAGCTACAATTTGGCCTCCTTCTTTTCCAGCCATTGGCCCAAGCTCAATCATGTGATCAGCACATTTAATTAGTTCTAAATTATGTTCAACTACAACTAGAGAATGCCCGTTATCTAGGAGGGCGTCAAATGATTTTAAAAGTTTTGTAATGTCATGAAAATGAAGGCCTGTTGTCGGCTCATCAAATATAAATAAGACTTTGTCCTTAGTTGCTCCTTTAGCTATAAAAGAAGCTAGTTTTATTCTCTGTGCTTCACCACCAGATAATGTAGTTGAAGATTGACCAAGAGTGACATAGCCTAACCCAACATCATTTAGAGGTTTTAATTTTCTAACTAGTTTTTTCTCTCCATTAAATTCAAAAAGATTTAGGGCCTCATCAATTGTTAAATCTAAAACTTGATCAATAGAATAATTATTGTATTTAATTTCTCTTACTTCAGATTTAAATCTTTTCCCCTTACAAGTGTCACATTCCAGAATCACATCAGCCATGAATTGCATTTCAATTGAAACTACACCTTCACCTTTACATGTGTCACAACGCCCACCATCAACATTGAATGAAAAATGTTTGGGCTTATAATTTCTGTTTTTTGATAGATTTTGATTTGCAAAAAGAGCTCTTATTTCATCGTATGCTTTAATATAGGTAACAGGGTTTGATCTTGAAGATCTTCCTATCGGATTTTGATTAATGAATTCAACACTTTTGATCATATTTAAATCTCCATCTAAAGAAGAAAATTGACCTGGTTTCAAGGTGTAAATATCAAAATTTCTAAGCAACGCGGGATATAAAATATCTTTTACAAGGGTAGATTTTCCACTTCCAGAAACACCAGAGACGACTGTTAGTCCACCTATTTGAAACTTAGCAGTTATGTTTTTAAGATTATTTTCTCTAGCTCCACATACAGAAATCCAATTATTTGATTTTCTTCTTTTTTTTGGAACTTCTATTTTCATTTCACCACTTAAATATTTACTTGTAAGAGTGTTTGATTTTAATATCTCCTTAAATGAACCAGTAGCTACAATCTCTCCACCAAAAGAACCTGCTTCAGGTCCCATATCAATAATTTCATCTGCAGCAGTCATTATCTCTTCGTCATGTTCTATAATAATAACAGTATTTCCAATATCTCTTAAACGTTTTAAAATTTTAATTAAACGCTCATTATCTCTTGAATGAAGTCCTATAGAAGGTTCGTCAAGAATATACATAGAGCCTACAAGGCTACTTCCTAATGAAACAGCAATATTAATTCTTTGAGATTCTCCCCCAGATAGAGAATTTGATTTTCTATTTAGAGTTAAATAATCTAGACCTAAATCATTTAAAACACTGACTCTACTATTAATCTCAATTAAAATCCTTGATGATATTTTTTCCTCTGTTTTGCTTATATTTAGTTTTTGAAAAAAAATACTTAATTCTTTTATAGGTAGATCAATTAGTTCAGGAAGACTTTTCCCTCCAACTTTAACATAGTTTGTTTCGTTTCTTAATCTACTTCCTTTACAGTCACTACATATAGTTTTTCCTCTAAACCGAGATAAAAGAACTCTATTTTGAATTTTATAATTCTTTTTTTCAATTTTTTTAAAAAAGCTCATTATTCCAGTAAAAAACTTATTACCATTCCATAAAATATCTTTTTCTGCTTTTGTTAATTCAAAATATGGTTTGTGAATAGGGAAATCAAAGTTTATAGCTGATTCTATGAGCTTTGAATAAAACTTTCTATAGCCTGTGCTTCTCCATGGTGAAATAGCTTCTTCATATATCGATCGGGATGTATCAGGTATAACTAACTCTGGATTAATCCCTACAAGATCTCCATAGCCTTCACATTTTTCACATGCTCCATATGGATTATTAAAGCTAAACAAATGAATATTTGGATTTAAAAAATCAATACCATCAAGTTCAAAATTATTTGAAAACGTAACTGTTTTATCTAAATCTAAATCTTTCAAAGAACACTTTCCATTTCCTTCATAAAATGCGATTTGAACCGCATCAGCAAAACGTTGATAAAACTCTTCACTGTCATTTATCACAACTCTGTCAACTACTAGTTCAAATTGAGCTTTCGGCAACTTGTTTGGCTCAATTCTTTCTATTTTATTATCAACAAGTATTCTAGCAAAACCTTGTTGATTTAAAAAATCTATCCTTTGTTTAATAGTTCGAGACTCAGTTTTTTTAATTGGCGCTAGTAATAATAACTTTTTCCCATTATTTAGTTTTTTTATGAAGTCAATTAAATCACTTACTATGTCTTTTTTCACAACTCTACCTGATATTGGTGAATAAGTCACACCAATCCTTGAATATAAAAGCTTTAAATATTCATAAATTTCAGTTTTTGTTCCAACAGTTGATCTAGGGTTAGAAATGTTTACTTTTTGCTCTACTGCAATAGCTGGAGATATTCCAATGATTTTATCAACTTTAGGTTTATTTAACCTTCCCATAAATTGTCTGGCATAGGATGATAAACTCTCTACATATCTTCTTTGCCCTTCTGCGTATAAAGTGTCAAAAGCTAAAGATGATTTCCCTGATCCAGATAGACCAGTTATAACTGTCATTTTATTTCGAGGAATTGCGACATCTATGTTTTTAAGATTATGCAGCTGAGCTCCTTTGATAATTATAAATGATTTTGGATCTAGATCTAGGACTTTTCTCATTAAAAAATTAAAGGCTACAAAAGTACAATTTTTATAGCTTAATAAGTAGCTAGGTTGTTTCAGTTTTTTATTACAAAAATAATTTTTGTAGATTTACATAACTAAATACATTGCCTATTGTATAACATTACTTAAAAATATTTTTATAATTAATTGCAGCTTGCATTAAAAGTAATGTTTATGGTACATATAAATTCAGCTAAAGAAGACGCAAAATTCATCGTTAACTATATCGAAGGTTCTGAAAGTGCATTAGAATTTCTAATAAAAAAACATCAACATCGCCTATTTAATTTTATTTACTCAAAGGTTTTAAATAGAGATATAGCTGATGACATTTTTCAAGACACTTTCATCAAAGTAATTAAGACACTAAAAAGGGGAGTTTATAATGAAGAGGGTAAGTTTTTACCTTGGATGATGAGAATTGCTCATAATTTGGTTATTGATCATTTTAGGAAACAAAATAGAATACCATTATTCGAAAGCAATGATAATTTTGATATTTTTCAATTGATTTCAGATGGATCTCTTAATGCAGAAAATGCTATAATTAATGATCAAATAGTGGCTGATTTACAAAAAATAATTTTAGAGCTACCTGAGGATCAAAAAAAAGTTCTTCTTATGAGGTTTTATAGAGATATGAGTTTTAAAGAAATTTCAAATTTAACAGGAGTTAGTATTAATACTGCGCTAGGTAGAATGAGGTATGCTATTATTAATTTAAGAAAGCTAATTGATAGTCATAAGATTTCTCTTAGTAGGTAGATACTAAATTAAATAATTATACGTTTTAGTCATATACCAATATTGTATTATGATTAAGTTTAATTCATCAAAAAAAACAATACTTACATTAGAGCCTAGTCATGGTGTTATAAAGCGTATTATGGCTTTTTCACTTTCTTATAATTTAGATAAAAAGTTTTCTAAAAACTAAGTTTACTTAAAATAGTCTTTCTTCCAATTTTCAACATGATTTCATCATCATTGATTTTCCAACCTCTTGCAGGCGAATACTGTCTACCGTACCAAATAATTTGTAAATGGAGTTTGTTCCATTTTTCTATTGGAAATAGCCTTCTAGCATCTTTTTCAGTTTGAGTAACATTTTTACCATTTGAAAAACCCCATCTATACATAAGTCGATGTATGTGAGTGTCAACTGGAAAAGAAGGAATGCCAAAAGCTTGAGCCATCACCACACTTGCAGTTTTATGACCAACTGATGGTAAACTCTCAAGAGCAATTATATCTGCAGGCACCCTTCCTTTATAATCATTAATAAGAATTTCTGATAATTTATGAATTCCCTTCGATTTCATAGGTGATAAACCTACAGGTTTAATTATTGATCTAATTTCTTCAACAGTTAATAATATCATTTCATTTGGGGTTCTAGCCTTTTGAAAAAGAATAGGCGTCACTTTGTTAACACCTTTATCAGTACTTTGTGCTGAAAGTAAAACAGCTATTAAAAGCGTGTAAGGGTCTGAATGATCAAGTGGAATTGGAACTTTAGGATAAAGTTCTTCAAGTTTGTTTATAACGAAGAAAATTTTTTCTTTTTTATTCATTTGATTTTTCGTTATTTAGATTAATAATATTAAATATGAATATATTAAAAGTTGGTGACAAAGTTCCAGATTTTTCAGCAGCGGATCAACATAGTAATAAAATTAATTTTTCAGACTTCACAGGTAAAAAAATAATCATCTTTTTTTATCCAAGGGCAAATACACCAGGATGCACAGCTCAAGCATGTGATTTAAGAGATCATTATGGAATATTAAGTAAGGCAGGCTATTTTCTATTAGGTGTAAGTGCGGATAGCGTTAAGCATCAATTAAGCTTTTCAAATAAATTCGATTTCCCATTTTCATTATTAGCGGATGAAGATCATTCAATCATAAATAAATTTGGAGTCTGGGGACCAAAAAAATTTAGAGGTAAAGAATATGAAGGAATTAATAGAGTTACTTTTATTATAAATGAAAAAGGAATTATTGATCGTGTTATAGATAAAGTTATTACTAAAGATCACGCTTCACAGATATTATAGTGTTTATCTATCGGACTCTGGAAGATATCCAAACATTTTATTTTTAAGAATCATATCAGCGATTCCCTCCGGCAACTTTTCTTCCCAACCAGATTCATGATTTTTTATATTTTTTAATATTTCTCTTGAGAATATTGATAAATTTTTTTCTTCAAAGTCAAATATGTCTACAATTTTACCGTTGTATTTGAAAAATTTGTAAAATTCTTTCATTCTTGGGTGTAGCTTCAAGTTATTACTATTTATAATTTCACCCTTCTCATTTCTGTTAGGGTACAAATAAACTTTTAAATTATTGTAAAATAGCTTGCCAAAAGCTTCTAGTATTCCTCCACTCAAGTCCGTATAATATTCTTCGTTAAAAATTTCCACAAAACTATTAACTCCCATAGATAAAGCTAATTGACTTGTTGTGTAGTTAGAGAAATAATCTACTAATTTGTAATATTCTTTGAAGTTTGAAATCATAACTGTATGTCCTAAAGAGCAAAGAAGCATAGCGCGATCCATAAAGTCTTTTTCATCAATTTCCCCTTCAGACATTAAGTTTGAAAGAGTAATTTCAAAAATCACTTCTGTTTTTTCTTCATCAACATTAGGCTCCTTAAGAAAAACTTCATAAGACTTATTAAACATATCTATATTAACATTAGTAACAGGTCTAAAACTACCTCTTAATGCTAGAATATTTTTTTTGTATAAAACTCTTGCCGGTAAAATATTATTTCCCTCGGGATTAAACATCACAGCATCAGTCATTCCTAATTTCACTAATTCTAAACTAATTAAACGATTATCTACATTTTCAAAGACTGGTCCAGAAAAATTAATTGTATCAATTTCAACAGGGAGAAACCCCGCATTAATCCCATCATTATCAATATGATCATACAGATACTTTAAAAGTTTTTTTGGATCATCATTCTTGTAAAATGCTCCATAGACAAGATTTACTCCCATTAAACCAAGAACTTCTTGTTGAAGTCTTGCTTCTTGGTGATGAAATCTAAAATGCAAACTTATTTCACTATACTCTTGATCAACTGCAGTTTGAAATCTAATCCCCATCCATCCATGTCCCTTAAATTTTTTAGCGTAATCAATAGTAGCTACAGTATTTGCAAGAGTAAAAAATAATTTATTAGGGTGTTCTTTTCTAGAAATCCGATCCTCTAAAAGATTCATTTCACGATCTAGCATTTTTTTTAGTCTAGTCTCAGTTACATACCTTCCATCACTTTCTTCTCCATAAATATTATCACTGAAACTCTTATCATAGGCACTAATTGTTTTTGCAATGGTACCCGAAGCACCTCCAACTCTAAAAAAATGTCTTGCAACTTCTTGACCAGCACCAATTTCCGCAAAAGTCCCGTAAATATGTTCATTAAGATTAATTCTTAATACTTTTGCTTCCATTGAAGGTCTATTTTCAAAAGGGCGATCGCCACTTAATTCAATTGACATAAGTGTTATAATTTGTCATAAAATTACAAAGATTGTTTTATTTTAATGCAAATATTTACCTTTGATTTCAAATGATTCAATTAATTTTTTTAGGAACTGGAACTTCTCAAGGTATACCTGTAATTGGAAGTGATGATCCAGTATGCTTAAGTACCAATCCTAAGGATAAAAGATTGAGGTGTTCAGTTTTATTAAGCTGGAATAGCAAAAATTACGTAATTGATTGTGGTCCTGATTTTCGTCAACAAATACTTAATAATCCAATTAGTTCATTAGATGGAGTTCTTTTTACCCATTCCCATGCTGATCATACATCAGGATTTGATGATATAAGGCCCTTTTGTTTTCGGCAAGGTTTAATTGACATTTATTCAACATCTGAAGTATTTAAAAATTTAAAAAAACGTTTTGATTATATAATTAATGATAAAGATAAGTACCCTGGAGCCCCATCGGTTAATACAAATATTATCAAAGAAAATGAGAAATTTAAACTAGGAGGTAAGTGGGTTATGCCTATAAAAGCTATGCATAATGATATACCAGTAACTGGATATAGAATAAACAATATAGCTTATATGACTGATGTTAAAACTATAGATTTGAACTCAAAATTAAAACTTAAAAATCTTGATGTTTTAATTTTGAGTTGCTTAAGGATTAAACCTCATCAGTCCCATTTAAATCTTGAAGAAGCTATTGAGCTTGTCAATGAATTAAAACCAAAAAAAACTTTATTGATTCATATTAGTAATTCATTGGGATTTCATGATGAAGTAAATAAGAAATTACCAAAAAACATATCTCTTGCGTATGATAATTTATGTATTAAATGTTAATTATTAATTTTTTATGAAAAATAAAATTCTAATTTATCTTTTGATTTTTGTCTCAATAATTTTATTGTTTCAAATAGTTAATTCTGGAAGAATTCTAGAGCGAGAAGAGGAGTTGTTAGATCAAAAAGTAAATTCTATTATGATTCTAGAGGCACAAAAAACTTTACTAAAAAACCGTCTTGATGAAGAAAGTTATTTTTCTTTATTTGGCAATAAAAAGTCTCTCAATGCATTAGGAGAGAAATATAATGACAGTATAGTTTCAATAATAAAAAATGCATTATATGAAATAAATATTTCTGATAAAAAAAAATTAATAATACCTTACCAAAACTTGGGAGGGGTTTTCCTAATTAACCAAGTGAAAGTTTTAAATCATAAATGGATTATTGCAAACTTTTCGGATGGAAGCCTTTGGGGCGAATTACTAATAGAATATATAATAGATGAAAAAGGAATAATTTTTAAAACGATAGAACACCTTATTTATCCTAAAGAGCGGTAGTCTTTATCCAATTTAAGAAATCTGAAAAATTTTCTTGACTAATTCCATGACCTTCATTGTATTCTTTGTAAATAATTTTAGAATTATTTTTTTTAATTAAATCAATACTTTTTCTAGCTTTTTCAACAGGTATCATTTGATCTAGAATACCATGAGAATTAAATATCAGTAGTTTAGAAACATTTTCTAAAGAGACGTTGATTAATTCGGGAATAATATAACCACTTAATGTAACTGCTCTTCTAATCAAATCAGGGTGGTTAATAGTCATAGCCCAACTTAACATGCATCCTTGGCTAAAACCAATTAAACTAATATCACTATTATCTATATTAAAATGTACAATTGACAAGTCTATTGACTCCTTTATTAATCTGAGTGATTCTTTGGCTTCAAGAAAAACTGTATTTTTTCCTCCTAAATCATCATAATGTATATTACTCCATGCGTATCCTCCCATTTCTAATGAAATTGGAGCTCTGAATGATATAATAGTATATTCAGAAGGTAAATAAGGCACAAAACTAAATAAGTCTTCTTCATTACTTCCATATCCATGAAGCAATACAATACATGGTTTCTTTTCTTTTGTAGTGTTTGATAATTTTATTTTATAATCAAGAGGGAGAAGTGGTTTATCCATGTTAATTTTTTCTTAGAGATAAAACACCATTATTTAAACATCCTATTACCTCTCCTTTTGTTTCTTGATTTATATACGAGCAATTCTTAGAAGTAGACAAAATGTTCTTTTCAGTAAAAATATTTTTAATATCAGGATCAAACATTGTTATATTGGCATGGCTCCCTACCTCAATTTCGAGATCATTTATACCAAATATAGGCTTGCCTCTGGTAAGAAATTGTATAGTTTTTTCTATTGGAAAAATAGTGTTTAATAGTGGGAAAAAAGATTCAAGACCAATGCTTCCGTCTGCAGCAGAACAAAAATCTAAATTTTTTATTTCAATATTTTTTGGCTCATGCATTGCAGTTACACAATCAATAGTTCCAGACAGCAAGCCTTCTCTTAGAGCTGATCGATCTTCATCTGTTCTAAGAGGCGGAAAAAATTTAAATTGAGAATCAAAGTCTTTCAAAGAACTGTCGGTAAATAATAAATGGGGCAGCGAAGTAGAACAAGTTACTTTGAGTCCTCTTTTTTTTGCATCTTCAATTAAATTAACAGAGTCTTTAGAGCTTATAAATGAAAAGTGTAGTTTGCCTCCTGTGTGTTCTAAAATTTTAATATCTCTAAAAACCCTACTACTCTCGGCATACGAACCATAACCTTTAAGCCCGAGTTCATTACTGGTAGCTCCCTCATTCATCATTCCCCCTAAAGAAATTTTCTCATCTAATGGATATGAGCTTATAATGCCATTAAAGCTTTGTGAATATTCTAATGCAGTCTTAAGTAAATTAGAATTTTCAATTGGACTCTTATAATCTCCAAATGTAATTGCACCAGCTTCTTTCATGTCATAAAGAGAAGCCATTTGTTTTCCTTCTGCAGATTGAGTTAGACACCCTATAGGGTGAATATTAGTAGAATATCCTCTGCTTTTATTAATAAGGTAGCTTATTGCTCCATGATTATCAGATACAGGATGTACATCAGGATTCAGCCCTATTGAGGTAAAGCCAGATTTAGCAGCGGTAGTTAAGCCATTATTTAAAGTTTCACGCTCTTCATATCCTGGCTCTCCAAATGAAACTGAGGGGTCCCACCAACCTCTTGAAATATGTAAATTTTTTTCTTTTATTGTAATATCAACCTTAGTGTTGATGTTTTTTTCTATTTCTTTGATAACGCCGTCCTCAATAAGAAGAGAAACTGATTGACAGTGCAGTGGATTACTGCGGTCAATTATAGTTGCATTTTTAAGCAAAATTTTCATATGCAATGAAAAAGCTTGATTTATATAGCTAAGCAAAAATAGTGAAAAAGTGTGACAGATTAGTGATTGATCGAAGTATATATATTTATTTAAAATTTTCATGAACTCCCAAGCCGAAAAGAGCAAAGTCTAATTTAACAGGGTCATTGGGCATTATTTTTTTTAAAACGCTGTCTAGTTCCACAACTGCCTTAGCATCATTTTGCTTTCTATTTAATAATCCCAGTCTTCTTGCTACATTACCAGAATGGACATCTAAGGGGCAGGATAGGTCAGAGCTTTTGATTTTTTTCCAAATACCAAAATCTACTCCATTTATATTTGACCTTACCATCCACCTAAAGAACATGTTTATTCTTTTAGCGGCTGATCCTTTTATTGGATTTGCAATATGTTTTTCTATTCTTTTTTTATGTGGTGATCTAAAAAAATTTGAATGAAAGCCACTTTGCATTTCTGAAACGGATGTATTTGGTAAGTAAATGTAATTTTCTAATGTTTTTTTCTCAGTATAGATCTCTTTTAATTTTAAAATAAAGTAAATCAAATCATTTCCGTTAAAAGTTCTGTGTACAAATTTTTGAAAATGTATTAAATCATTGTTTGTATGATTTAATATAAAATCTAAAGGAGAGTGTTCTAATAATTGAATTATTTTTTTTGAACTATTTATTATAGCTTTTCGATTGCCCCAAGCTATTGTAGATGAGAGAAACCCTGAAATTTCAATATCTTCATGTTTTGTAAATTCATGTGGAATTTGAATAGGATCAGATTCAATAAAAGCAGGATTTTCATAAAAGTCAGCTTTTTCAACAAGGAATGAGTAGATTTCTTTTTTAGTCATTGAAAATCACACCATCCTTAATGAGTATTTTTCTATCAGATTTATTTGCTAAAACTTCATTATGAGTGACTATGACAAATGTACAATCCATAACATCTCTTATTTTAAAGAAAAGCTCGTGTAATTCATTTGCGTTTTCTGAATCTAAATTTCCACTAGGCTCATCAGCAAAAATAATTTTAGGATTATTGATTAGTGCTCGAGCTACCGCAACTCTTTGTTGCTCACCTCCTGAGAGAGATGATGGGTGATGGGATAAACGATTTGTTAGTCCTAGTTGATCTAAAAGATCTTTAGCACGATTTATAGTTTTATCATTATCTTTTTTTCCAATCCATGCAGGTAAACATACATTTTCTAAAGCATTAAACTCAGGTAAAAGTTCATGAAATTGAAATACGAAACCTAAGTTTTCATTTCTGAATTTAGCTAACTCATTTTTATTTAATTCAGTTATTTTATTATCATAAATCTCTAATCTTGTTTGGTTATTAGAGTCGGGTAAAGACAGAGTGCCTAAGATTTCAAGTAGTGAGGTTTTTCCAGCTCCAGAAGGACCAGTTATTGAGACAATTTCACCCTTTTTTATATGAAGATTAATACCTTTTAAAACCTCAAGCCCATTAAATGTTTTATAAATTGAATTAGCCTTTATCATATTCTAAATAAAATTAATACTTTTTTGTTCAAAAAATAGTGATGCAACCTTTTATATATATATATAAATAAATTAATTTTGAACTTACATTTAAATAATATGAGTTTTAAGGCATATTTTGCAGGAGGTTGTTTTTGGTGTACAGAAGCAATTTTTAATAGAGTTAATGGAGTTGAGAAAGTTTTACCTGGATATATTGGAGGTAGTATTAAAAACCCCAGTTATAAAGAAGTGTGTTCAGGACTGTCAGGCCATACCGAAGGAGTAGAACTTGTCTTTGATTCTAATATTGTATCTTATGAGACGCTGGCGTTAATATTTTTCACTACTCATGATCCGACTACCTTAAATAGACAAGGGAATGATTTAGGGTCACAGTATCGTTCTGCTATTTTTTATGAAACTGAAAAACAAAAACAAATAGTTTATGATGTCATTAAAAAAATGGAAGATGAATTTGTTTTTGAAAACAGAATTGTAACTGAGGTTCTACCTAAAACTGATTTCTATTATGCTGAGCAGGAGCACCAAAGTTTTTTTGATATGAACAAACAACATCCTTATTGTCAGGCTATAATATCTCCAAAAATTAATAAGTTCATTAAGGAATATAGTGGGGTTATTAAATAAAACTATAGCTTAATCCCCATCCTTCTTAAAATCTTTTTTTCAAACTCCCAGAAAAATTTGAATTGAAAAAATATTGCTCCAAAACATATTAGTAAAAACTGATACAGCGGGAATATTATAATCAATCTTAAAAATATATATAAGATATTTCCTAAAGGAATATCTGAAAACAGTTCAGGTGATATGGATAGTATACTTAAAAAAGGCTTTCCTAGACGAACACTAGCAGATCCAGTTATTCCAAACACTACAAATATTATAAAAAGTTGAAAGTTGGAGTTAATTCCCCACTTTTTTTTTAAAGTTTTAAACAAAATTATTTATTGAGTAGATTATTTATCTGAGAAGCTAGTTCTTCACCAATTCTTTCTTGGGCTTCGTTTGTTGCCGCACCTATGTGAGGAGTTAACGATATGTTTGGATGCATTAATAACTGTATTTCAGGCTTAGGTTCATTTTCAAAAGTATCAAGAGCTGCAAAAAGAAGTTTTCCTGAATCTAAGGCGGCAACAAGAGCAACTTCATTAATTATCCCACCTCTAGCTGCATTAATTAAAACAGAACCATTTTTCATTAAAGCAAATTCTTTTTTATCAATAACATATTCTTTTTGAGCTGGAACATGAAGTGTTATGAAATCAGCATGCTTAAGAACCTCATTCTTTGAAATTGTTTTAATTTTAAATGAAACAGACTTGTTGTTATAAAAATTTAGATTAATTGTTGTCTCTTTTTGATGATTGTCACAAGCAATGACTTTCATTCCAACACCTAATCCAATTTTCGCAACTTCTTGACCAATCCTACCAAATCCAACAATACCAAGGGTTTTTCCTCTCAGTTCTATTCCTTTAGAATAACTCTTTTTTAAACCTTTAAAATTGGTTTCACCCTCTAGAGGCATACTTCTGTTAGAATCATATAAAAAACGAACCCCTCCGTATAAATGAGCAAAAACTAATTCAGCTACTGATGCTGATGATGAAGCGGGAGTGTTAATTACATGAATATTTTTTTTACGAGCATAATCGACATCAATATTATCCATTCCAACTCCTCCACGGCCAATTAACTTTAAGTTTGGACAAGAATCTATCAAGTCTTTTCTTACCGTTGTGGCTGATCTAACAAGAAGTCCATCAATTGAATTTTGGTTTATATGTTCTACAAGTTGTTCTTGAGCAACATTGATAGTTGAGATATTAAAACCGAACTTCTTCAATGCATTTACTCCAGTATCAGAAATTCCATCATTAGCAAGGATGTTCATATTTTTTATTTAAATTTTTCTTCAAATTGTTGCATGCACTTAATTAATAATTTTATGCTTTCAATTGGAAGTGCATTGTATATTGAAGCTCTGTATCCTCCTACAGATCTGTGACCCTTTAATCCAACTATGTAATTGTCTTCCCAAGCATTGTTAAAGTCGGTTGAAAGGTTATCATCTATCAGTGTGAATATTACATTCATATAACTTCTGTCTTCTTTTGCGGCAAAACCACTAAAACATGAATTTCTGTCAACTTCATCATAAAGTAATTCTGCTTTGTTTTTATTTCTTTTATCAAGTTCTTCTAATCCTCCTTGAGATTCAATCCACCTAAGGTTTAATAATGTTGTATAGACAGCAAAAACAGGAGGAGTGTTTGACATGCTTCCTGCATTTATGTATGATTTGTAATTTAACATTGAAGGAACGTTTCTAGTAACTTTGTTTAAAATACTTTCTTTAATTACAACAAGTGTTACTCCAGCAGTACCCATATTTTTCTGAGCTCCAGCATAAAATAAATCAAAATTTGAGTAGTCTATTTTTCTTGAAAAAATATCTGAACTCATATCTGCAATTAATGAAACAGGTGTATCTGGGAAAGACTTGTATTGGGTTCCAAATATCGTATTGTTAGTTGTTATATGAAGATAGTCAGCATCATTAGGGATAATATAGTCTTTTGGAATATAATTAAAGTTTTTGTCTTTTGAAGAAGAAACCTCAATAACATCTCCTAATATTTTGGCCTCCTTGATTGCTTTTACTGACCAAGTTCCAGTATTTATGTAGGCAGCTTTTTTTTCTAACAAATTGTAGGCTGTCATAAGAAACTGAAGACTTGCGCCTCCCTGAACAAAAATAGCTTTATAGCCTTTATTTTCTAAACCAGTAATTTTAAGTACGAGCTCAGTAGCTTCCTCCATTATTGAAATGAATTCTTTGCTTCTGTGTGATATTTCAATGAGAGAAAGTCCTATTTTATCTAACTCTATGATAGCTTTTGATGCTTGATTTATTACTTCTTGAGGAAGAATTGAAGGACCGGCACTGAAATTATGTTTTTTCATTAATTATTTAAAATGCAAATATTAAAAATTAGAAGATTAATGTTGCTGATAAATCTTTATTTTTTGTACACAATTATTGTGAAATTGTTAGTAAATCAAATAATTATAGTTTTTCAAGAAAATCAAGTGTGTTAATTCCGTCTGCATATTCATATATTTTAGGGTTTTGAGCTTCTCCAAATGAAATAGATTTTTTAATAATTTGATTTGAAACTACACATTGAATTTCATCTATATGGTCCCGGATAGTTTCATTTAGTGCTTCAATAGAATCATATTCTGAATAAAACGCACTTGTTAGTGGAGAACTGAGTCTTGAATCATTTTTTAACATAAAAAACCCATTATCCTTGAAATCAAATTCACTCATTAAAAACACCGCTTTGTTATAATCATAATTGTTGGCGTATTTAGCTGACCCCATAACACTTGAATACTTGTAGAGGCCTCCAAATACAATATCTAGATCATAGTTTTTAGGAATAAATAATTTTGAAACATTTCTACATCCCAAACCATAATGAGCTAAGATGTCATACCCTAATAACTCAATTTGACTTTTAGTTTCGTTTCCATCTAGAACGGCAATTCCATTTCTATTTTTCCTAATTATATTAGGAGTTTTTTTAAAATAAAAATCAAAATATCTAGCTGAATTGTCACTTCCCGTTGCAATAACAGCATCATAGTCTTTAAATTTTTTTTCAGAAAAAATGATTTGTCCTTTAGTTTCAGGACACTCTTTTTCTAGAAAACAAATAACAAAAGGTAATAAAAACATGTCTTTTCTGGAAAGTTTGACTAAAGCCATATGTCCAGAAAACCATACGCTTAATATGTCATGAAGTCCTACAAAAGGTATGTTTCCAGCCAAAATCAAACCTACCTTTTTAGGATGCTTAGTTGTGGAGTGGTTTTCTAGCCACAACATAATATCCTCAAAATTTAACGATTTACCCCATGAAAGTGAAGCAGTATCAAGGTTCCATTTTGTAAACCAACCGTTATTATTTTTTAATTTTTTTTGGAGATTAATTGTAGTTTTATTTGTGCTAAAATGTTTTAGCCAATCACCAAGCTTTATTAAAGATTGAATTTTTTTTTGTCTTAAGTCCATTAGTTTGTTGAATAGAGATATAGAATGTACTTTTGCAAATGTAAAAACAAAATTGCTATGGCAATTATTATTACTGATGATTGTATTAATTGTGGGGCGTGTGAGCCTGAATGTCCTAATACTGCTATATATGAAGGGGCTGATGAATGGAGGTATAAGGACGGAACTACTTTAGAAGGCTCATTTGTTTTGCCAAATGGAACTGCTTCCAATTCTGAAATAGTTCAAGAGCCAATCTCTGATGAATTTTATTATATAGTGCCAGATAAATGCACTGAATGTAAAGGATTTCATGATGAGCCTCAATGTGCTGCAGTTTGTCCTGTTGATTGTTGTGTTCCAGATAAAGATGTAGTTGAGTCAGATAAAGACCTTCTGTCAAAACAAAAATTTTTACATCAAGAATAAATTATGAAAGCAGGAATAGTAGGATTACCTAATGTGGGAAAGTCCACACTTTTTAATTGTTTGTCAAATGCAAAAGCACAAAGTGCTAATTTTCCATTTTGCACAATAGAGCCCAACATCGGGATAGTTAACGTTCCTGATAAAAGACTGTCTCAACTTTCAGGTATAGTAAACCCTGAACGAGTTGTTCCTGCAACTGTCGAAATTGTTGATATTGCAGGTTTAGTCAAGGGGGCCAGTAAAGGAGAGGGACTTGGCAATCAGTTTTTAGGGAATATTCGTGAAACTGATGCTATACTTCATGTTATTCGTTGTTTTGATGATGATAATATAGTCCATGTAGATAATACTGTAGATCCAATAAGAGATAAAGAAACAATTGATATTGAGTTACAATTAAAGGACTTAGAGGCGGTCCAAAAGAAGATAGAAAAAATTTCAAGATCAGCCAGAACTGGAAATAAAGAAGCTCAGAAAGAGCTGAAAGTTATTGAGTTTTTAAAAGAAGGGTTAGAAAAATCATTAAATGTTAGAGGGTTAGATTTTACAGAAGAAGAAAGAAATTTATTTATTAAACCTTTACAGCTGATTACAGACAAACCTGTTCTTTATGTTTGTAATGTATCTGAGTCTGATGCAGTTTCTGGTAATTCTTATGTAGATAAAGTAAAGGAATCAATTTCAGATGAAAATGCAGAAATGTTATTCCTTGCTGTATCTACAGAAGCTGATATAAACGAATTAGATTCTTTTGAAGAGCGAGAAATGTTTTTAGATGATGTCGGTTTAAAAGAGCCAGGAGCATCAAAATTAATTAGATCTACATACAGTCTTTTAAGCTTGCAGACCTATTTCACTGCTGGAGAAAAAGAAGTCAGAGCATGGACAATTCCAATTGGCGCTTCTGCTTCTCAGGCTGCTGGAGTTATTCATACTGATTTTGAAAAAGGATTTATTCGTGCTGAGGTTATTTCGTTTGATGATTTAATAAACTATGGTAGCGAATTGAAAGTTAAAGAGGCAGGTAAAATAAAGGTTGAAGGAAAAGATTATATTCTTAAAGATGGTGACGTATTGCATTTTCGTTTTAATGTTTAGCTCTGTTAATTTAATTAATACTAATGTTTTTCTGAATTTTTCAACAAAAAAAGCTCTTTAATTGTTAATACTTTTTAGCTATTTGACCAATGAAATTGGTTGTTGAACAATTATCTTTATCATTGATATATGGATAATAATTCACAATATACAGAAGAAAATATTCGATCTCTTGACTGGAAAGAGCATATTCGTATGCGTCCTGGTATGTATATTGGTAAGTTGGGTGATGGCTCGTCTCCTGATGATGGAATATATATATTATTAAAAGAAGTTCTTGATAATAGTATTGATGAGTATGTTATGGGGGCAGGAAAAATTATTGAAATATTAATCGAGGAGAATAAAGTTAAAGTCCGTGACTATGGAAGAGGTATACCTCTTGGTAAGGTGGTTGACGTTGTAAGTAAAATGAATACTGGAGGAAAATATGACTCAAGAGCCTTTAAAAAATCAGTTGGACTTAATGGCGTGGGGACTAAAGCTGTAAATGCCTTGTCGTCTCACTTTAAAGTTTCATCTCACAGAGATAATAATATGAAATCAGCCATTTTTGAACAAGGAGAGTTAGTCGATGATTCAAAGGAGATGCCGAGTAGCAAGAGAAAAGGTACATTGGTTGAGTTTGTTCCAGATTCAGTAATATTTAAACATTATAAATACCGTATTGAGTATGTTGAAAAAATGCTTAGGAACTATGTTTATCTAAATCCAGGTTTAACAATTACTTTAAATGGCGAAAAGTTTTATTCAGAAAATGGATTAAAAGATCTTTTAGAAGACCAGTCAAACGATTCTGATTTATTATATCCAATTATTCATTTAAAAGGTGACGATATTGAAGTAGCTGTTACTCACAGTAAAACTCAATATAGTGAGGAGTACCATTCCTTTGTTAATGGGCAAAACACAACACAAGGAGGGACTCATCAGTCTGCTTTTAGGGAGGCTATAGTTAAAACTATTAGAGAGTTTTTTGGAAAAAATTATGATGCATCTGATGTTAGGAAGTCAATTATATCAGCAATAAGTATAAAAGTGACGGAGCCTATTTTTGAATCTCAAACTAAAACTAAATTAGGTTCAACAGAGATGGGTGGAGAATTTCCTACAGTTAGAAGTTATATAAATGATTTTTTAACCACTCAGCTAGATAACTATCTACATAAAAACTCAGATACGGCGGCAGCTTTACAGCGAAAGATTATGCAAGCTGAAAGAGAGCGCAAGGAGTTGTCTGGGATTAGAAAGTTAGCAAGAGAAAGTGCTAAAAAAGCTAGTTTACATAATAAAAAACTTAGAGACTGTAGGGTTCACCTTGGGGATTTAAAAAAAGATCGTCGTTTAGACTCTACTGTTTTTATTACTGAAGGTGATTCGGCAAGTGGTTCTATCACAAAATCAAGAGATGTAAACACTCAGGCAGTCTTTAGTCTTAGAGGTAAGCCTCTAAACACATATGGCATGACAAAGAAGATAGTCTATCAAAATGAGGAGTTTAATCTGCTGCAGGCAGCACTTAATATAGAGGAAAGCATGGAGGATCTTCGTTATAATAATATTGTAATTGCCACTGATGCTGATGTAGATGGAATGCATATAAGACTTCTTTTAATAACATTTTTCTTGCAATTTTTTCCTGAACTTATAAAGGAAGGACATTTATATATCCTACAAACGCCTTTATTTAGGGTTAGAAACAAGAAAGAAACGTTTTATTGTTATTCTGAAAAAGAAAAGATTAAAGCTATAAATAAATTAGGCGGTCAACCTGAAATAACAAGGTTTAAGGGGTTGGGTGAAATATCTCCAGATGAATTCAAGTTTTTTATAGGTGAAGATATACGTTTAGACCCTGTAATGCTGGACAGGTCAGTAACTAGTGAAGAGTTGCTCGGATTCTATATGGGTAAAAATACTCAAGAAAGACAAAAATTTATAATTGATAACCTGAAGGTTGAATTAGATACAGTAGAATGATTTTAGAAGAGAATAGCTTTTTAGGGTCAAAAGACACTTCAGACACGCTTGTAAAGATAACAGGCATGTACAAGGATTGGTTTCTTGACTATGCCTCTTATGTTATTTTGGAAAGAGCAGTTCCGGCAGTTGAAGATGGATTTAAGCCAGTTCAAAGAAGAATTCTTCATTCTATGAAGGATCTTGATGATGGTAGGTATAATAAAGTAGCAAATGTTGTTGGTCATACTATGCAATACCATCCTCATGGAGATGCTAGCATATCTGATGCTATGGTTCAGATTGGTCAAAAAGAACTTTTGATTGATATGCAGGGTAACTGGGGAAATATATTAACTGGTGACAGAGCAGCTGCTTCAAGATATATAGAGGCAAGATTATCAAAATTTGCTCTGGAGGTAGTTTTTAGTCCCAAGGTAACAGATTGGCAGCTTTCCTACGACGGAAGGAGGAAAGAGCCTGTTAACCTTCCTGTTAAATTCCCAATGCTTCTCACGCAGGGTGCTGAAGGTATTGCAGTAGGTTTATCAACAAAAATTTTACCTCATAATTTCAATGAACTAATTAAGGCTTCAATTGGTTACTTAAAAGGAAAGTCTTTTAAAGTTTATCCTGATTTTCAAACAGGAGGCTCGATTGATGTTGAAAATTATAATGATGGTTTGCGTGGAGGTAAAATACGTGTTCGTGCATCTATTACTCAGCGTGATAAAAACACTTTAATAATTGATCAAATTCCTTTCTCAACCAACACTTCATCATTGATTGATAATATACTGAAAGCCAACGATAAAGGAAAAATTAAAATTAAAAAAATTGAAGATAATACTGCTGAAAATGTTGAAATATTAATATATCTTCCTCCAGGTATTTCTCCTGACAAAACAATCGATGCGTTATACGCTTTTACAGATTGTGAATCTTCAATTTCTCCATTAAGCTGTGTTATTATTGATAATAAACCCTGTTTTATTGGAATTTCTGAAATATTGAGAATTTCAACTGATAATACTGTTGAATTACTCAAAAAAGAGCTTGAATTTCAACTTGGAGAACTGGAGAACCAATGGCACTTTGCGTCACTAGAAAGAATTTTTATAGAAAATAGAATTTATCGTGATATTGAAGAGGTTGAGACTTGGGAAGCTGTAATTAGTGCTATAGGTAAAGGATTACAACCATATACGGGTATTTTAAAAAGGCCAGTGATTGAAGAAGATATAGTTAGGTTAACTGAAATTAGAATTAAAAGAATATCTAAGTTTGATATAGATAAAGCACAACAGAAAATTGGTGCTTTAGAGGGAGATATAAGCGAAGTAAAGAATAATTTAAATCACCTGATTGATTATGCTATTCGATATTTTGATCATCTTTTAAAGACTTATGGAAAGGACAAACAAAGAAAAACACAAATTACCACTTTTGATGATGTAGATGCTAAAAAGGTTGTTGTTAGGAACCAAAAATTATATGTAAACAAAGAAGAAGGTTTCATTGGCACAGGTCTTAAAAAAGACGAGTTTATCTGTGAATGTTCTGATATTGATGATATCATTGTTTTTACTGCTTCTGGACTAATGCAGGTTGTAAAGGTAGATAACAAAGTTTTTGTTGAAAAAAATATTATTCATATTGCTATTTTTAAGCGAAAAGACTCAAGGACTATCTATAATATGATATATCGAGATGGAAAAAATGGAACCTATTTTGTTAAAAGATTTCCAGTTAGTGGAGTCACAAGAGATAAGTCCTATGATTTGACACAAGGAAAATCAAACTCTGAAATTCAGTATTTTTCTGCTAATCCAAATGGTGAAGCAGAGATAGTATCAATAAATCTTAGAAATACTGGAAGTATAAAAAAATTGAAATGGGATTTAGATTTTGCTGATTATTTGATTAAAGGAAGAAATTCAAAAGGAAATATTGTAACCAAGTATACCATTCGCAAAAATGGCATTGAGCTTAAAGAAAAAGGAAAGTCTACGCTAAAACCGAGAGATATATGGATAGACACTACAGTTCAGAGATTAAACACTGATGGCAGAGGGAAACTTTTGGGAGCATTCAAAGGTGGAGATAAATTACTTGAGATTACGGGAAATGCGACTGTGAAAGTTATGACTCCGGAGATGACTCTTCATTTTGATAAAGAACAGTTAATTCTTGAGAAGTGGGTTCCTGGAAAGCCAATTACTGCAGTTTATTATGATCCTGACAAAAAGAAATCATTTTTAAAGAGGTTTTTAATTGAAAATGAGAATAAAGAAGATCTTTTCATCAAAGAAAAAACAGAACTTTTATATATCACAACTGAGGGAAGACCTGTTTTAGAAATTCACTTTTCTAAGCAGAAAAGGGGAGAAGAGGTACCCAAATCAATTCTTGTAAATGCAGAGGAGTTTATAAGTATAAAAGGAATAAAAGCTATTGGAAATCAACTGACAGATAAAAAAATAAAAACAATAATCCTAAAAGAAAGTCTTCCTTTTTCAATAGAAGAAACTAATATTGAAGTTGAAGAAATTGAAGTAAATGAAGAAATTCATTTGAGTAATGATGATTCTCAAATCACACTTAATCTATGAAAATTTTAAAACTCTGCTCATTTATTTTTACATTTTTAATCCTTTTTTCATGTAAAGAAGAGGAGGATGCATCTGTTTGTAGTGAATCATACCCATACAGGGCCAAGCTTGCCATAAAAGGTATCTGTTTTAATTATGTGATCGAATTAATAGACGTGGGTTCTAATTCTAATTTAGTTGAAGCTGAATGGACTGATGAGACCACAGGGATAGTTTACAATAATGTTTCTAGACTTTCTAATTACTGTGATTTTCCTACAGAAATTCAGGAGGGAGATGAATTTTATTTTGCATTTAGTTCGGATTCAAATGATGCACAATGTATTGTTTGTGAAGCATTTAGGCCAACTCCTGCCAAATCTATAAATATTGATGTTTGTGAGTCTCCTCCACTAGGCGTTTACTAACCCTATCCATCTTTCTGTTCTCAATAAAAAATCAATATATTAATAATGAAGTAGTTATAAATTCACTACATTTATTTGCAACAAATATAGGCCACCATAAATCACATACAAATGATAAGTGAATATTTATTTGACAATGACTTTCCTGAGCATGCCAGATCCATTTATTGTAATGGGAGAACATATACTCGTGAAGAATTTTTAAGAGAAAAGGAGAGGTTTATGAAAAGAAAAGCTAAAAGAAGAGTTGGTGTATAAACTTTAATATGTTTGCAGGCATTCGTCTGATTATTTTTAAGAGTATAATACCTTTAACATAGTGAATACAGAACTACGTCACTACTACTACATTGATAGCATAGTAGTAGTGACGTAGTTCTGTATTCACTATATTTGATCGCAATTAAAAACTTAAATATAAATAATGTAGGAGAAAATTTATTTAAAAAAACATTTGCCTGAGCATGCAAATCCATAAATTATAATCCAATAAACTTTCAGCCTAATAAAAAATTAAAATTTGTTTTTTTCACTAGTTCTCTTTTTGAATATTTTTTTTGGTGCAAACCAATTCACCTCTAATGACCAAAAGTCATTAAATGATTCTATTAGAAAATATAAAGATCTTGATCTCCAGATTGCTCTTGAGTTTGGTTTTGAGGCACTCAAAATAAGTGACTTAAGGAATCCCACAATAGAGCTAGTATCGACCTATAGTTTAATAGGTGAAGTTTTGTCTTCTCAAGGACTATATGCAGATGGGCTCAACTATTACTCTGAGTCTTTAAGGGCGTTTAACTTAGTTCCGTTATCTCAAAGAATAGAAAAAAAGATAAATTCTCCCTCATGGGTGCTTGTTAATATTGGAAATATTTATTTTGCCGCTGGTGATTATAAAAGAGCAAAAGACAAATATTTAGAAGCACAAGAAAACTTTTTATTGTACTCAAATGAACAAGCTAAAAATAATGGTCTAAATGTTGTTTACAGAAATTTAGGAATGATTTCTCAAAAAGAAAATGATTTTAAATCTGCTGAAGAGTTTTATTTAAAATCCTTGGACAGTAGAGTCGAAATAAATGATTTGGCAGGAATAATTTATACATACGCAGATTTAATAGCTTTAAACTTGTTTAGTTTGGATAAAATCTTTGTGGCAAATGAATATTTTGACAAAGCAAAAAAACTACATGAATCTGAAATAAATAGTCAGAAATTATTTGAAAGATCAGAGCTACAGAGAAATCTTGGATATATATATTTAGTTTATGGTCAATATTTTAAGAATATAAAAAAAGAATATAAAACTGCCATTGATTATTTCAATAAATCAAAAGAAATTCTGATTAACTTTCCTTTAGAAGTTCCTTTGCTTAATTCTGATATTTCAAAATGTTACATCAGACTAAACGACCACACTAATGCTGAAAAAATGGCTCTAGAAAGCCTTAAAGGTGCTAGCCTGAGCAGAGATATAAAGAAAAATAATTATGAAATCCTTGAAAGTATTTATCATCAACAAAATAATACTAATAAATTAATTAGAGTAAAAGATTCATTGATTAAACTCAATAGTTTTTCTAGTTTTTCCAACATCAAGGATTTATTTAATAATCTTGAGACTCAGATATTGTTGTCTAAAAAACAAAGCGAACTAAACCAAAATAAGATTAGGTACAATACATATTTATTCATACTAATTATTGGGCTTGTAATTCTATTTTTTTCACTTATAACCATAAAAGTGAATTTTAATTATCAAAAAGAAAGAAATATTAGACTTGAAGTAGAAAAGAATGTGTCAAAAACTAAACTAGAGAAAAAACAATTAGAGTTAGTTAGTAAAACAAATTTCATTGCTCAAAGAAACAATTATCTAGACATTTTAAAGCACAGTGTTTTAAAACAAAAAGGTAAAAATAAAGATTCTGAAAAAGTGTCTTTTGAAATTGAAAGAGAAATTGATAGAATCATTGGATCTGAAAAAATATTTGAAAACTTTGAGAGTCAATTTACAGAGGTATATCCTGAGTTCTTTAAAGTTTTAGTATTGAAATATGGAAAACTCTCACAAACTGATCTTCGTCTGTGTGCTTACATTAAAATGAATCAAAGCACTAATGAAATTTCTCAAATAACAGGAGTGTCAATAAGAACAGTTGAAACTCAAAGGTATCGATTAGGAAAAAAAATAAAACTTTTAGATTCTGAAAGTCTTAACTCAGTTATAATTTCTATTTAATAATGAAAAACTTATTCTTAATATTCTTCGGAATACTAATTAGTCTTGAAGTATGTTCACAACAAGACCCTCAATACACTCAATACATGTATAATACCATGAGTGTAAACTCTGCTTATACGGGTCAAAGAAATGTATTGAGTATCACGGGTTTATATCGCACACAATGGGTAGGTATTGATGGTGCTCCAAAGACACTAACATTTGGAATTCATTCTCCTTTAAAAAACGAAAATCTTGGCATAGGGTTAAGTATTGTAAGCGATCAATTAGGACCAATAAGAGAGGACTACATAGATCTAAATTTCTCTTATACAATAAGATTAAATGAATTAACGGAGCTATCATTTGGACTTAAAGGAGGCTTACATAATTTAAGTTCAGATTGGACCAGGGGAGTTATTTTTCAAAATACTGATCTAGCTTTTAATGAAAATATAAGTTTGTTTTCTCCAACAATAGGTGTCGGATTATATTTACACTCCACTAGGGGTTATTTAGGACTATCCTTACCAAATATTTTAACAACGAAGCATTATGATGATTACAAAGGTTCTTTATCTTCAGAAAGTTTACATTTTTTTCTAATAGGAGGGTATGTATTTAATATTGATAATAGTATAAAGTTAAAACCAGCTTTTATGGTGAAAGCTGTTTCTGGCTCCCCCATTATAGCAGACCTTTCAATGAATACAATGTTTAATAACAGGTTTGTATTAGGCTTAGCATACAGGTGGGATGATTCTATTAGTGGGTTGGCTGGTCTTCAGGTAAGTGACACTTTATTTGTTGGTTATGCCTATGATTACAACAATTCTATAGGTAATAGATATACGGGAGGGACTCATGAAATTATGTTGAGGTTTGAATTACAAGAAATAACTAAAAGATTAAAAATATTATCACCAAGATTCTTTTAAAAGCTATAACAATGAAAAACAGACTATTTATAATATCGTTATTTACATTATGTCTTGTTAAGGTTTCTTTTGGGCAAAAAAACACAATTAAGAATGCACAAAAAGAATACGATAATTTATCATATGTCAAAATAATTGAGCAGCTTTCTTCATTAGCCGAAGATGGCAAAGATGATACAAAGACTCTTCTACTAGCAAATTCATATTATTTTAATGGACAAATGGAGGAAGCTTCTAGATGGTATAATCAATTATTGTCATCAAATGAAGAAGCTTTGGACAAAGAAATTTATTTCAGATACGCGCAATCCTTAAAGGCGATTGAAAATTATTCTGAATCTGACAGTATTATGAAGAAGTTTATTAAGTCAAATCCAGAAGATTCACGAAGTAAATTATTCAATATAAATTACCTTCAGGCAATAGATTTAGTATCTGATGAGTTCCCTTTACGTAATTTAGAGATAAACACTTCCTTTTCAGATTTTGGGACATCCATTTATAATGGTAATTTAATATTTGCTTCTTCAAGGAATAAAAAAAATAAATTATATAATTGGAATGATCAACCTTTCTTAGATATATTTCAATTTGATAAAGAAGGCAATATAACTGAAATTACTGGCAAGGTAAACACCAAGCATCATGAGTCTTCAACAGCCTTTACAAAGGATGGGAAAACCATTTATTTTACAAGAAATAACTCAAGAAAAAATGATAAAAATATAATTGGTTTAAAAATTCATAAAGCAACTTTTAGAGATGAAAAATGGAGAGATATAGAGTCATTACCATTTAATAGTGATGACTATAATGTTGCTCATCCAACTTTAAGTATTGATGAAACAAAATTATACTTTACATCTGATATGCCTGGAACTATTGGTAGTTCAGATATTTTTTTAGTTAATATTAATAAGGATGGCACTTTTGGAACTCCACAAAATTTGGGCACAAAGATTAATACAGAAGGGCGTGAAAACTTTCCTTTTGTGAGTGATAATGGTACATTATATTTTTCATCGGATTCTCATATCGGTTTGGGAGGTTTGGATATTTTTAAATTTAATAGTATTGATAACCTTTCAACTTCAAAAGAAGTAGCAACTAATATTGGAAAACCGATTAATAGTCCGAAAGATGATTTTGGATATCTTATAAATGAGGTTAGTTTAAATGGATATTTTACCTCAAATAGAGCTGGAGGAAAAGGCGATGATGATATTTATAGTTTCACTAGAAATCCTTGCGAACAAAATGTTAAAGGAGTTATAGTTGATAAAAATACACTTGAAAGTATTCCTAATGCTGATGTAACTGTTTATGATCAAGATAATAATACTATTAAAGTATTTAAATCTGATATTAATGGTTCATATGCCCTTGATTTAGCTTGTGACTTTAACTCTTATAAACTTATTGGTGAAAAAGAAAACTATGAAAATGACACTTTAGTTTTTACCAATAGTTCAGAAAAAATCAAGACTTTAAAGTTAATTTTAAAACCAACACCTCAGTATACTTCCAATGAAAAAGATGAATTAACATGCCCTCATTATAGTATAATAGCTGGATCATTTAGCAATAAATCTAATGCAGAAAGAAAAATAAAATCTTTAATAAGTGAAGGGTATGATGCTGCTATAGCTGAGATTAATCCTGAAGGACTGTTTAGGGTTGCATACGGTCGTTTTAAATCTAAAAGCAAAGCAATCAAACTTTTATATCATTTAAAATATACTTTAAAAAAAGAGGCTTGGTTTTTAATTGAAGACAATACTGCTTTGTGTGAAGATTTTGAATTAAAACATATTTTATATGATTTTGATAAGTCTAACATAAGACCCGATGCGGAATTAGAATTGGTCAAGATTATTAAATACATGAATGAATTTCCAAAAGTTAAAGTTGTTTTATTATCTCATACAGATTCAAGAGGTGATCAACCCTATAATTTATCCTTGTCAATGAGGAGAAATAAATCTACCACTGAATATTTGGTAAATAAAGGAGGTATTTCTGAGGAGAGAATTACAGTAGAAAATTATGGTGAAACAAAACTTATTAATGAATGTCCAAATGGTGAAATCTGTAATGAATTCGTGCATCAAGATAACAGAAGAACTGAATTTGTTTTTATAAATGAATTGAATAATTAATTAGTGCAAACTAAAAATGTTTAATATGAATTTAAATAATGGTATTTATAAATATGCTATAATAGTTATAATCTGTGTGTTTAATATTAATTTTATTCAAGGTCAGGGAATTAGTTCTACTAATTCTAATATGATTGAAAAACATACAGGCTTACCTTCAAGCGCATTCTATAATCAACAAGGCTCTCCTACAGGATATGATCCTGGTGATACCAATGCAGTGACTATTGAAGCAGAGGGATTAGTATTAACCTCATCAATTAGAAACTCATTAAATCAAGGGGGGTCATACATTCAATATGAAGGCTCTTTAACTGTTGGTGACGCTGTAAATGTATATATGGTCTATTTAAATCATGATGGTTCCAATTTTAGAAATACATCAGGAGGTATTGTGACTTTTGATAATGAAATTCTTGGGGTTTATGTTAATTATGATGAATTTAAGCATTTTACAGGTTCAAGTTTTTCTTCAAGTTATTATGATTCTTCTCCCAGCAATGATATGCATTTTGAGCCAGGATCATTTAATGGCGGAAGTCCACATAGTTCATGGACAGACACCAATGATAAAGATTGGTATACAGTAACAAATAGTAATAAAACCTTTACCATGGGTTGTAAGAATGGAGAAAAGGGCGACTTCTTTAGACTTGTAACTAAAGCATGTACCATACCAACAGCCAATGCAGGGTCAAATGCTACAATTGATTGTAATAATACAAGTGCTACTATTGGAGCCTCAGCTGTATCAGGCCTTACTTATGCTTGGACCCCATCTACAGGGTTAAGTAATTCTACAATAGCACAACCCACAGCAACACCAAACACCACCACAACTTATAGTTTAGTGGTCACTAACGCATCTGGCTGTGAAAGTACTGCCGATACAGTAGTAGTAACGGTAGATAACGCAGCGCCAACAGCCAACGCAGGATCAAATGCTACAATTGATTGTAATACGACTAGTGTAAGTATTGGAGCCTCAGCCGTATCAGGCCTTACTTATGCTTGGACCCCAACTACAGGACTGTCTTCTTCTACATCATCACAGCCCACAGCAACACCAACCAGCACCACAACTTATAGTTTAGTGGTTACCAAAGCATCAACCGGTTGTGCAAGCGCTGCTGATACAGTAGTGGTAACGGTAGATAATGCTACTCCAACAGCTAATGCAGGGTCAAATGCTACCATTGATTGTAATACGACTAGTGTAAGTATTGGAGCCTCAGCCGTATCAGGCCTTA